>NZ_JAYSDQ010000011.1:0-209422 GCF_041914305.1 Ideonella sp. | reverse complement strand
GCGTCGCGCCGAGCGTTCGCCAGCCCGCCGCCACGCAACTGGCGCAGCGCTGATCCGCAGAGCGGTTCAACACCAGCAAGAAGGGCGGGCTTGACCCCGCCCTTTTTTGCGTTGGGCCCGGCCTACACCGCCAGCAATTGGCGGTACAGCGCCGCATAACGCGCCGCCGACGCTGACCAGCCCACGTCGCCCGTCATGCCGGCCTGTTGCAGGCGTTGCCAGGGCGCCCCTTCGGCGTACAGGTGCACGGCCTTGCGCACCGCCGCCATCAGGCCTTCGTGGCTGACCGAGGTCAGCTGCAGGCCGGTGGCCACGCCGGCGCGCAGCGCCGCATCGTTGGCGTCGATCACCGTGTCGGCCAGGCCGCCGACACGCGCGACGATCGGCACGCAGCCGTAGCGAAGCCCGCACAACTGCGTCAGCCCACACGGCTCGAAGCGCGACGGCACCAGGATCGCGTCGCAGCCGCCTTGCATCAGGTGCGACAGCGGCTCGTCGTAGCCGATCTGCACGCCGACCTTGGCCGGGTAGTGCACGGCCGCGGCCTTGAGCTGGCTCTCGAACGCCCGGTCGCCCGAGCCCAGCACCACCAGCCGCGCCCCGGCGTGCACCAGGGGGTCGAGCGCATCGATCACCAGGTCGATACCCTTCTGGTCGGTCAGGCGACTGATCACGCACAGCAGCAGGCTGTTGTCGTCGGGCGGCAAGCCGAAGTGGCGCTCGACCGCGCGCCGGTTGTGGATGCGGTCGGCCGCGGTGGCCGCGCTGTAGCGCCGCGCCAGGTGCGTGTCGGTGGCCGGGTTCCAGACCTCGGTGTCGATGCCGTTGACGATGCCGCTCACCGCCTCGGCCCGCCAGCGCAGGATGCCGTCGAGCCCCATGCCGCCATGCGGCGTGCGGATCTCGTCGGCATAACTCGGGCTGACAGTGGTAATCGCATCGGCCAGCAACAGGCCGGCTTTCAGGAAGCCGACGTCGCCGTGGTACTCGAGCCCTTCGCTGGTGTAGGCCTGGGCCGGCAGCCCCAGCAGGCCGAACAGCCGGCGGTCGAAGCGGCCCTGGAAGGCCAGGTTGTGCACGGTCAGCACGGTGCGCGGCCGCGGTCGATCGCGGCTCAAGTAGTGCAGGTAGGCCGCGGCCAACGCCGCCTGCCAGTCGTGCGCGTGCACCACCTGAGGCGCCGGCACCGGCGTGTCGCCCCAGCCGATGCGCGCGGCGGCCAGCGACAGCGCGGCGAAGCGCTCGCCGTTGTCGGGCCAGTCGCGCCCGTCCGGGCCGAGATAGGGGTTGCCGTCGCGCGCGTACAGGTGCGGCGCGTCCAGCGCGAGAATGTCCAGCCCGTCGAGCCGGCCTTGCAGCAGCCGCGCAGAGCCGCCGAAATGGTCGGGCCAGACGGCGATGCGCTCGGCCTGCGACAGCGCCTGCAGCACCGCCGGGTAGCCGGGCAGCAGTGTCTGCACATGCACGCCCTGCGGGGCCAGCGCTGCCGGCAATGCGCCGGTCACATCGGCCAGGCCGCCGGTCTTGACCAGCGGGAACATCTCGGACGCGACCGAGAGCACCCGCAGCGTGGTGGGATCGTCGATGGTGATGGCCATGCGCTCAGCGTAGCTTGTCGAGCATCGGCTGCGTGATCAGGCAAACACCCTTGGCGCTGCGGCGAAAACGCTTCGCGTCGAGCTCCGGGTCTTCGCCGACGACCAGCCCGTCGGGGATCTCGACGCTGCGGTCGACCACCGCCTTGCTCAGGCGTGCGTGGCGGCCGATGCGCGCCCGCGGCAAGATCACCGAATCGGCGACCGATGCGTACGAATGCGTGTGCACGTTGGTGAACAGCACGCTGCGTTGGATGCGGGTGCCCGAGATGATGCAGCCGCCCGAGACCAGCGAGTTGATCGCCTCGCCGCGCCGCTCGCCCTCGTCGTGCACGAACTTGGCCGGCGGCGCGAGCTCGCTGTAGGTCCAGATCGGCCAGTTGTTGTCATACAGGTTCAGCGCCGGCTGCACCGCGCACAGGTCGATGTTGGCCTCCCAGTAGGCGTCCACCGTGCCCACGTCGCGCCAGTAGGGCTCGTCCTCGTCGGCACCACGCACGCACGACTGCGAGAACCGATGCGCCACCGCCTTGCCGTGCTGCACGATGTAGGGCACCAGGTCGTGGCCGAAGTCGTGGCTCGAGTGCGGGTTGGCCGCATCGCGCTTGAGCAGCTCGAACAGGTAGTCGGTGTTGAAGATGTACAGCCCCATCGATGCCAGCGCGATGTCGGGCCGGCCGGGCATGGCCGGCGGGTCGGCCGGCTTCTCGACGAAGCTCAGGATGCGGGCGTGCTCGTCGACATGCATCACGCCGAAGCCAGTGGCCTCCATGCGCGGCACTTCGAGGCAGCCGATGGTGATGTCGGCCTTGGTCTCCACGTGCTGCACCAGCATCAGCTCGTAGTCCATCTTGTAGATGTGGTCGCCGGCCAGCACCACCACGTAGCGCGGCGCGTAGCTGCCGATGATGTCGAGGTTCTGGTAGACCGCGTCGGCGGTGCCGCGGTACCACATCTCTTCGTCCACGCGCTGGCTGGCAGGCAGGATGTCGAAGCTCTCGTTGCGCTCGGCGCGCATGAAGCTCCAGCCGCGTTGCAGGTGGCGGATCAGGCTGTGGGCCTTGTACTGCGTGGCCACGCCGATGCGGCGGATGCCCGAGTTCAACGCGTTGGACAACGCGAAATCGATGATGCGGGTCTTGCCGCCGAAGTAGACGGCCGGCTTGACGCGCCGGTCGGTCAGCTCGTGCAGCCGGCTGCCGCGGCCGCCGGCGAGCACGAAGGCCATCGCTTCGCGGGCCAGCGGCTGGTACCTCTGAGGGTTGGACATGGGGCCTCCGTCAGCAGAAGACCGGGCCATCATGCCCCTGCGCCATCACCCCGACAAGCCGCGGGTTCACCTGCACGCGGGCACGGGCAGGCCTGCCGATGGGTCAGCCACGGGCGATGCCGGGCCACGAGGCAACCACCGATTCAAGGCCCATCCAGCCCGGTGCGGCTGAACCACGCCTGCACGAACTCCACGCAGATCCGCACCCTGGCCGAAGCCGACAGCCGGGACGGACAGACCGCCCAGACATCAGCCGGCTGGTGATGGTCTGGCAAGACCTGGGTCAAGCGCCCGGCTTCCAGGTCCTGCCGCACATCCCAGGTCGAGCGCAGGATGATGCCGTGACCTTCCAGCGCCCATTGCCGTACGACGCCGCCATGGTTGGCCGACAGCGGCCCCGACACCCGCACCGAGGCCGGGCCTGCAGGGCCGATCAACTCCCACCGGCCGAAGTCCTGGTCTCGTTCACGAATGGCGATGCACTGGTGCGCCCGAAGTTCGTCCAGCGTTTGCGGTGTGCCGCGGCGGCGAAGATAGTCCGGCGCCGCGCACAGGATGCGGCGGTTGCTCGCAACCCGCCGGGCGGTGACATGGCCTTCGCGCACCTGGCCCACGCGGATGTCGAGCTGGAAGCCCTCTTCGATCAGGTCCACCGGCCGGTCCAGCAGTTCCAGGTGGATCTCCAACTGGGGATGACTCCGCGCCAAGGCCGACAAGGCCGGGGCGAGGTGTCGGCTTCCGAAGCCGGTACTGCTGCAAAGCCGCAGCTGGCCGGCTGGGGCCACCCGCTCGAAAGAGATGGCCTCGCCCAACAGGTCGACGTCTTCGGCGATGCGCCGGGCCCATTGCAGGACAACCTCGCCTTGGACCGTCAACGTCACGCTGCGGGTGGTGCGGTGGAAGAGCTGGACCTGCAACGCAGACTCGAGCAGCCCGATGCGTTTGCTGATCAATGCCTTCGAAACGCCCAGCGTGCGGGCCGCCACGGCAAAGCTGGGATGGCGCGCCATGTCGCTGAACAGGCGAAGGTCCTCCAGCTGGGGTCGAGCTTTGGCGTTCACAGTTCGTGTCCATCACGTCAACGGAATGAGAGATTGTTTCCCAATTCGTTGTCAGTAAGCTCCTTGTGCGTCCACCAACTCGACACCAAGGAGCCCACAAATGGCACACCGCATCGCAGTGATCGCCGGCGACGGCATCGGCCAGGAAGTCATGCCCGAGGGACTGCGCGTCTTGAACTCGGCCGCGCGCCGGTTCGACATCGACCTGCGGTTCACCCACTTCGACTGGGCCCATTGCGACTACTACCTGCAGCACGGGACGATGATGCCCGGCGACTGGTTCGACCAGCTCAAGGGCTTCGACGCCATCTACTTCGGTGCCGTGGGATGGCCCGCCAAGGTGCCCGACCACATCTCGTTGTGGGGCTCGCTGCTGAAGTTTCGGCGGCAATTCGACCAGTACGCCAACGTGCGCCCGGTACGGCTGATGCCCGGCGTTCCATGCCCGCTGGCCGGCAAGAAGGTCGGCGACATCGACTTCGTGGTCGTGCGCGAGAACACCGAGGGCGAGTACTCCTCGGTCGGTGGGCGCATCTTCGAAGGCACGGACCGCGAGGTGGTGGTCCAGGAATCGGTCTTCAGCCGTCACGGCACCGACCGCATCCTCAAATACGCGTTCGAGCTGGCCCAGTCACGCCCGAAGAAGCACCTGACCTCGGCCACCAAGTCCAACGGCATGGCCATCAGCATGCCCTACTGGGACGAGCGCGTGCAGGCCATGGCCCAGCACTACCCGCTCGTCCGCTGGGACAAAGACCACATCGACATCCTGACGGCGCGCTTCGTCCTCAGCCCCGAGCGATTTGACGTCGTCGTCGCATCCAACCTGTTCGGCGACATCCTCTCCGACCTCGGTCCGGCCTGCACTGGCACCATCGGCATCGCACCATCGGCCAACCTGAACCCGGAGCGCCGCTTCCCGTCACTGTTCGAGCCCGTTCACGGCTCGGCCCCCGACATCCACGGCCGAGGCATCGCCAACCCGATTGCGATGATCTGGTCCGGCGCGATCATGCTGGACTATCTTGGCCGGGGCGACCCACGCCACCAGGCAGCCCATGACGCGATCCTGAAGGCCATCGAAACCGTTCTCGTGGAAGGCCCCCGAACGCCTGACATGGGCGGCACGGCCGGGACGACCGATGTGGGATCGGCGATCGCGGATCGGCTGAACAGCGCCAACCGCTGATCGGCCGCCAGCCGTCCTAGGTGCCGACGGGCGGCTCGTCCACGGCACCGGCGCGCGCCGCGGCCAGCGCCTCGCGCAGCACCCGCAGGTCGCCGATGTGGTTGGCCAGCAGCAGCACCAGCCGGGCGTTGACGAGCTGGCTCTGCTCGTCGCTCAAGCCCCGGTGCGCGTCGATCAGCGCCTCGTAGAAATCGTCGCCGGGCGTGAAGGCGCGGGCGAAGCGTTGGCCGGGGACGCCGAAGTTCGGCTGGGTGTTCAGGTGCGGCATGGCGGGCATCCCTTCAGGCGGTGGTCAGCAGGCGGCCCAGCGCGCGGGCCAGCGCGGCCTGCACGGCCGATGCATCGAAGCGGCGCCAGCGCGCCACCACATGCTGGTCGGGGCGGATCAGGTAACAGGTGCCGGGGCGACCGTCGTAGCGGCGCGCCACCAGGCCCTCGGTGTCGACCCAGGCGCCGTGGGCGGCCACGGTGCCAACGCGCACCAACCGCAGCGGCACCGGCGTGTCGGGCAGCTCGATCGGCGCACCGCCGAAGACCAGCAGCGTGAAGCCGCCACCGGCCGCCACCTCGTGCAGCAGCCAACCCGGGCGGCCGTCGACCGCCACCGGCGCGTCGTCCATCGGCGCGCCGGGCACCATCCAGCCCTCGAACGCCTCGTCGTCGGGCGTATTCAGCGGCGAGTCGAGCGCCAGCGTCGGCACCGACAGGCGGCCCGAGTTGACCAGCGCGCGCGCAAACGCATGCTCGCGCGCCAGGCCCAGCACCGCGTTGCGGAACAGCTTCGAGGTGGCGCTCTTGGGCGTGATGAAGTCGGTCGAGCGGGTCGAGTTCAGGATGTTCTCGTCGGCCGCCGCGCCGCGCTCGCTGGCGTAGGTGTCCAGCAGCGCCGCGGGCGCCTCGCCGCGGATCACCGCCTGCAACTTCCAACCCAGGTTGTCGGCGTCCTGGATGCCCGAGTTGGCCCCGCGGGCACCGAACGGCGAGACCTGGTGCGCAGCGTCGCCGATGAACAGCACCGGCCCATGGCGAAACTGCGGCATGCGCCGGCACTGGAAGGTGTAGACGCTGACCCATTCGAGCTCGAACTCCCGCTCCGGGCCGAGCATCGCCCGGATGCGCGGGATCACCTTCTCGGGCTTCTTCTCTTCGTCGGGGTCGGCGTTCCAGCCGAGCTGAAAGTCGATGCGCCAGACCTGGTCGGCCTGCTTGTGCAGCAGCACACTCTGGCCGCGGTGAAACGGCGGGTCGAACCAGAACCATCTTTCCGCCGGCCACTCGCCGGCCCCCACGCCCGGGTCTTCGACGCCGTGCTGCCCCCCAAGGGGGCTCTCGGCCGCATGGGAGCGGCCCTGCGCCGGCCTCGGCGGCTGCATCACCACGTCCGCGATCAGGAAGCGGTCATGGAAGACCTGGCCCTCGATCTCCAGCCCGAGCTGGCGGCGGATGGGGCTGCGGGCACCGTCGGCCACCAAGAGCCAGTCGGCCTCGACGCCGAACACCCCGTCGGCCGTCTCGACCTGCAGCGTCGCGCCATCGCCGTGCGGCTCGACCCTGATGACCTTGTGCCTCCAGCGCAGGTCGAGGTTGGGCAGCTCCCCGGCGCGCTGGACCAGGAACTCTTCGAGGTAGTACTGCTGCAGGTTGATCATGCCGGGCCGCTGGTGGCCGGCCTCGGGCTGCAGGTTGAAGTGGAAGACCTCGTCGGTGTCGAAGAAGGTGCGGCCGACGTTCCAGGTCACGCCCTTGTCGACCAGCCGCTGGCCGCAGCCCAGGCGGTCCAGCACCTCGAGCGTGCGCTTGGCATAGCAGACGCCGCGCGAGCCCAGGCTGACCGTGTCGTCGTCGTCCAGCAGCAGCACCGGCAGGCCGCGCTGCGCCAGGTCGATCGCCGCGGCCAGGCCGATCGGGCCGGCGCCGACCACCACCACCGGGTGCCGGCGCGGCGATGCTTCGCCCAGTTCCGGCGGGCGCCGGTAGTCGAACTTCGGGTAGGTGTAGGTCGAGAGCATGGGGCGTCTTCGCCTTCCGTTCCGGCTCGGGCTGGCCGGGCACCGAAGACTATCTCACCAAAAACAGGGTCGCCCCTCGGGCTGCCTTCGAGGTCGCCTGTTTGCAGGCTTGTAGGCCGCGTCCGACAACAGGATGGCGCCCTGCCCGCTTCGTGGCCGCGCGGCCGATCGGTCCAATCCCATCCGACAGGCCCTGCAAGCGTTTGTCAGCTTCGCAACACGACACGCTGACGGCGCCACGCAGCAAGGGCCGAAACCACTTGACCTGGGAGAACCCAAATGGAACACGTGATCAACATGATGCTGGGTGGTTTGCTGGGTTGGACGATCACCCTCTTGTTCGAACACCAGCGCTGGCTGCCTTGCCAGGGCGACTTCGTCGGCGGACTGCTCGGCAGCCTGGCGGGGAGCGTGATGGCCACGACCTTGGGCGGTGCCGCGGCCAGCAACACCCACACGATGGCGTCGTTGGTGGGCGCCGCCGTGGCCATCGCGGTGTGGCGCAGCGTTCGAGGCCGGTTCACACGCCGGGCGGCGGGCCCGTCGGCGAGTCATCGATCGGGCTCGCTGCCCCGCTCGATGGCATGAGCGGTCGGCGCGCCGCTCACCCCTCCAGCGTCTGCCACATCTGCCGGTCGCGCTCGGCCGTCCAGACGCGCGGGTCGACGTGATTCGTCGCCTCGTCGTAGCAGCGGGTCACGTCGAAGGGCAGGCAGTGGTCGAAGATCACCCAGTGCCCGTACTTGGGCTTCAGCGCGGCGTAGGTGGCCTTGTAGACGGCGTTCAGCGCCTGCCCCGCCGCCACGCCTGCCTTGACCTGGGCCCACATGTCGCTGACGAAGGCGCGGGTGCCGGCCAGGCCGGCAGCCACCTGCTCAGGCGTGGTCAGCGCCGCGCCGCGGCCGGGCACCAGAGCGCGCGGCTGCAGCGCGGCGATGTTGTCCAGCGTCTGCGGCCAGTCCTGAAAATAGGCGTCGCCGGCATAGGGCGTGGCGTCGAACTCGACCAGGTCACCCGAGAACAGGATCTTCTGCTCGGGCAGCCAGGCCACCGTGTCGCCCTTGGTGTGGCCACGGCCGAGCTGGATCAGCTGCACCTCGAGCTTGCCGAGCCAGATGCTCATGCGGCCGCTGAAGGTGATGGTCGGCCAGGTCAGCCCCGCCGGCACCGACTCGACGTTGCGGAACAGGCGCGGAAAGCGGCCAATCTCGCTCGCCTTGTCTTGCTCGCCGCGCTCGACGATCAGGTCGTAGGTGTCGCGGCTGGCGATGATGTGCTCGGGCGCGTAGCCCGAGGCGCCGAGCACCCGCACCGCGTGGTAGTGGCTCAGCACCACGTACTTGATCGGCTTGTCGGTCACCTCGCGGATGCGGCGGATCACGTCTTGCGCCATCACCGGCGTGGCCTGGGTGTCGATCACCATCACGGCGTCGTCGCCGACGATCACGCCGGTGTTCGGGTCCCCCTCGGCCGTGTAGGCGTAGGCGTTGTCCGAAAGCTTGGTGAAGCTGACCTGCTTTTCTTCCAGGTCGGCTTGCGAGGCGAAGGCTTTGGTGTTCATGGCGGCGCCTGTGCAGCGGTTGGGTGATCGGAAATCTTAAGCCCGCCGTCGCGCCGGCGTGGCCACCGGCCGCCAGGATCGGGATTCCGAGGGGATCGTCACCGATGCACCGTGCGAGACTCGCGCCAGTGCAGTGTTTGATGCCAGGCGGCCAAAGGCGCGGTTTTATGTTCCGCATAGCGTCGAGCACTGCCCAGCACCATGCTCGGCGCCACCCATCATTCCCCCCTGGTCAAGAGAATCCTGCTGCTGGTGGGCGGGCTGGGTTTGGCAGTCTCCTTGCTGTGGGGTGGCATCGCCAGCGAGATCGACCGCTCGCGCTCGCTGCAGGCGGCCACCGAATCGGCCCATTCGGCGATCGAAGCCAGCGCCGAGCCGATCGCGCTGGCGGCCTGGCTGCTCGACCAGCGTCTGCTGGCCGCCCACACCCGCGGCCTGACGCAGAACCGCGCCATCGTGCACGCCCGCGTGGTGGCCACCGACGGCCTGACGCTGGCGCAGGCCGGCAACCAGCCACCGCCCGGCAGCAAGCAGCGCAGCGTCACGCTGTATTCGCCCGACGGCAAGACACGCATCGGCGAGCTGCAGGTGAGCGAATCGTTGGCCGAGATCGAGGCCGAGGTCGGCCGCCGCTCGGCCTGGCTGTTTGTCGGCGAGGTGGTCAAGGTGCTGCTGCTGACGGCGGTGGTGCTGGTGGTGCTGCATGCGCTGGTCACGCGCCGGCTGATGAGCCTGTCGAAGCAGCTGCACGCCGTGCCGGCGGACGGCACGCCGCCGACCATGGTCGTGCCGACCAGCCGGCTGGCCGGGCGCGACGAGCTGGTGCTGCTGGCCGAGGCGCTGAGCCAGCACCTGAAAGACCGCGACGCCGTGCGCCGCCTGGCGCGCGAGCGCGATTCGGCCGAAGCCGCGAGCCAGGCCAAGTCCGACTTCCTGTCGCGCATGAGCCATGAGCTGCGCACGCCGCTGAACGGCATCCTCGGTTTCGCGCAGGCGTTTCGCCGCCACCCGGCCGTGGCCAACGACGAGACGCTGCTGCGCTACGCCCGGCTGATGCTGCGCTCGGGCTGGCACCTGAAATCGCTGATCGACGATGTGCTCGACCTGTCACGCATCGAGTCGGGCACCGCGCGCATCGCGATCGTGCCGGTCGAAGTGGGCAGCACGGTGGACGCCGCGACGTCGATGCTGCGGGCCGAGGCCGAGGCACGGCAGATCGGCATCGACACCGGCGTGCCTTTCGGGCTGCCGGCGGTGATGGCCGACCCGCTGCGCCTGCAGCAGGTGTTGATCAACCTGATCAGCAATGCGGTGAAGTACAACCGCGAGGGCGGCCGGCTCTCGGTGCTGGCCGGCAGCGGCGACGACGCGCGGGTGTGGATCCGCGTCAGCGACACCGGCCTGGGCATGAGCGCCGAGCAGCTGGCGATGCTGTACCAGCCGTTCAACCGGCTCGGCCGTGAACACACCGGCGCTGCCGGCACCGGCATCGGCCTGGTCATCACGCGCCGCCTGGTCGAGATGATGGGCGGCGAGCTGCTGGTCGACAGCACCGCGGGCGTCGGCTCGCAGTTCACCGTCTGGCTGCCGGCCAGCACCGCGCCGGTCGAGCCGCTGCCCACGCGGCCAGCCAAGCTGGCGCCCGGCGACGGCGAGCGCCGCACGGTGCTGTATGTCGAAGACGACCCGGTCAATGTCGAGGTGATGCGCGCGCTGCTGCAGGCGCGGCCGCTGATCACGCTGGCGGTGGCGCCCGACCTGGCCTCGGCCAGCCAGCAGATCGGCCGCCAGGCGCCCGACCTGGTGCTGCTGGACATGAACCTGCCCGACGGCGAAGGCCTGGTGCTGCTGCAGGCCCTGCGCGAAGACCCGATGCACCACGACCTGCCGGTGGTGGTGGTCTCGGCCGACGCGATGGACGCCAGCGTCGGCCGCGCGATGCAGGCCGGCGCGCAGGCCTACCTGACCAAGCCCTACAACTTCGACGCCGCGCTGAAAGAGGTCGACAAGCTGCTCGCGTGATCCAAGCGGCTCAGCCGGACCGGCGCGGCAGCGTCAGCGTGAAGCAGGTGTGGCCATCGGCCGAGCAGGCCTCGACGCGGCCGCCATGGGCTTGCGCGATCTGGTCGACGATGTACAGGCCCAGCCCCAGCCCGGCACGGCTTTCACGCGGCCGCGCGCTGCCGCGAAACGGGTCGAAGATGTGGGGCAACAGCTCGGGCGGGATGCTGCCGGCGTTGTCGACGCTCACCGCCACCGTGTCGGCCGCACGGCCGTCCAGCCGCAGCGTGATCGGCCGGCCCCGCTCGCCGTGCACCAGCGCATTGCCAACCAGGTTGGCCAGCGCCTGGGCCAGGCGGTCTTCGTCCCACGCGCCGGTCAGTGGGCCTTCGGCCTGCAGCACGAACTCGCGGTCGGGGTGGGCGGCGCGCTGCTCGTCGACCACCCGCTGCGCCACGCGGCCCAGCTCGGCCGGCTCGCACTGCACCGGGATGCCACCGGCCAGCCGGGCGCGGGCCAGGTCCAGCATGTCGCCGATCATGCGGCTCATCGACCGGCCGCTGGCCACGATGCGGCCGGCCGAGCGCCGGATCGCGTCGCTCTCGGCCTGGCGGTCGATCAGCATCGCCGCGGTCAGCATCGCGTTCAGCGGGTCGCGCAGGTCGTGCGCCAGCACGGCGGCGAAGATCTCGTTCAGCCGCAGCGTCTCGGTGCGCTCGTCCAGCTCTTGCGCCAGCTGCTGGCGGCTGCGGTAGAGGTCGAAGAAGACCTGCGCCTTGCTCTGCAGGATCCACGGCTCGATCGGCTTGAACAGGAAGTCGACCGCGCCCGCGTCGTAGCCCTTGAACAGGCGCTGCGTCTCGCGCGCGCCGGCGGTGACGAAGATCAGCGGCACATGGCGCGTGCGCTCGCTGCTGCGCATCAGCTCGGCCAGCTCGAAGCCGTCCATCTCGGGCATCTGCACATCGAGCAGCGCCAGCGCCACGTCGTGCACCAGCAGCAGCTCGAGCGCCTCGCGGCCCGATCGCGCGGTCAGCACCTCGACCCCATCGCTGCGCAGCAGCGCCGACATCGTCAACAGGTTGTCGTCCAGGTCATCGACCAACAGGCACTTCACCGGCATCTTCACAGGCAATTTCATCGAAGCGATTTCCTGGCCACATCTCTCAGCAGCGTTCCCATGTCATTCAAACCCAGCACCCGCGCCGCGGGGCAGCGGCGGATGGCAAACAGCGGCATCGCCGGCGTGGCCGCATCCTCGGGCCGCTGCACCAGCGTGGCGCCCCCGGCGCGGTGGATGGCCAGCAGCCCGCTGGCGCCGTCTTCGCTGGCGCCGGTCAACACGATGCCCATCAGCCCGGCACCATAGACGTCGGCCGCCGATTCGAACAGCGCGTCGATCGCCGGCCGCGAAAAATGCACCGGCGGGTCGGCCGACAAGGCCAGCTGCGGGCCCGGGTCCAGCAGCAGGTGGTAGTCGGGCGGCGCAAAGTACACCGTGCCGGGCTCGACCATCTCCTTGTCCTCGGCCTCTTTCACCCGCAGCGCGCACTTGGGCTGGAAGATCTCGGGCAGCAGGCTGGGCTGCGTGGGCGGCAGGTGCAGCACGACGAACACCGCCAGCCGAGTCTCGGCCACCAGCATCGGCAGCAGCAGGGCCAGTGCGTCGATGCCACCGGCCGACGCACCGATCGCGATCGCGTCGATGCGCCTCATGCGTCGCCCCGCTTCTGGTACAGCCGCAGCGACGGCACCAGCTCGGCGAACGCGTCGTGGTGGTCGGAAAAGCGCAGCGACTCTTTCGAGCCGATGCCGAGAAAGCCCTGGCGGCACAGCGCCTCGCGGAACAGGCCGATCGCGCGGTTCTGCAACGCGCGGTTGAAGTAGATCAGCACGTTGCGGCACGACACCAGCTGCATCTCGGCGAACACGCTGTCGGTGGCCAGGCTGTGGTCGGAAAAGACGATGTGCTTCTTCAATCGCTTGTCGAACACCGCGTTGCCATAGGCCGCGGTGTAGTGGTCCGACAGCGACGTGGGCGCGCCCGAGCGGCGGTGGTTGTCGGTGAAGCCGGCGATGCGGTCGGTGGCGTAGACCCCCGCTTCGGCGGCCTGCAGCGCGTGGGCGTTGATGTCGGTCGCGTAGATCAGCGTGCGCTCCAGCAGCCCCTCTTCGCGCAGCAGGATGGCCATCGACCAGGCCTCTTCGCCGGTGCTGCAGCCGGCCACCCAGACCTTCAGCGACGGGTAGGTGCGCAGCACCGGCACCACCGATTCGCGAAGCGCCTTGAAGTATGGCGGGTCGCGGAACATCTCGCTGACCTGCACCGTCAGGTAGTCGAGCAGGGCCGGGAAGACGCTGCCGTCGTGCAGCAGGCGGTCTTGCAGCTGCGACAGCGTCTGGCAGCCGAAGTGCCCCAGCGCGGCGCGCAGCCGGCGTTTCAGCGACGACGGCGCGTACTGACGAAAGTCGTAGTGGTAGCGCAGATAGACCGCGTCGACGAACAGGCGCAGCTCGATGTCGAAGGTGGTGTCGGGCGGCTGCTCGCCGCCCGCCAGGTCGAGGGGATCGGTGTTCACTTGGGCATCCACACGCGGATCAGCGACAGCAGCTTCTCCACATCCAGCGGCTTGGCGATGTAGTCGTTGGCGCCGGCGGCCAGGCACTTCTCCTGGTCGTCCTTCATCGCCTTGGCGGTCAGCGCGATGATCGGCAGCTTGCCCAGCTCGGGCCGCTTGCGGATCTCGCGCATCGCCGTCAGGCCGTCCATCTCGGGCATCATCACATCCATCAGCACCAGGTGGATGGCCTCGGACTTCGGGCCCGCCGGCAGCGCCAGGCGGTCCAACGCCTCGCGGCCGTTGCGCGCGATCTCGACCTTGATGCCCTTGGGCTCGAGCACCGCCGACAGCGCGAAGATGTTGCGCACGTCGTCTTCGACCACCAGCACGCGGCGGCCTTCGAGCGCGGTTTCACGGTTGCGCGCCGCCTTGAGCATGCGCTGCCGTTCGGCCGGCAGGTTGGCCTCGACCTGGTGCAGGAACAGCGTGACCTCGTCGAGCAGGCGCTCGGGCGAACGCGCGTCCTTGACGATGATCGCCTTCGAGAAGCGACGCAGCTGCTGCTCCTGCTCGGTCGTGAGCGAACGGCCGGTGTAGACGATGACCGGCGGGAACGAGACGCCGTCGTGGTCGGCCATTTTCTGCAGCAGCTCGTAGCCGCTGAGGTCCGGCAGGTTCAGGTCGAGCACCATGCAGTCGAAGGTCGCGCTGGCCAGCTCGCGCAGCGCCTGCGCCGCGCTGTCGACACCGACGATCTGCACCTCGTCGCTGGCCAGCAGCTGGCCCACGCTCTCGCGCTGGCGCGCATCGTCCTCGACCACCAGCACGCGCCGCAGGCCTTGCGTGAAGCGCGCCTCCAGCCGCTGCAGCGCCTGCACCAGCTCGTCGCGCTTGACCGGCTTGAGCGCATAGCTGACCGCGCCCATCTCCATCGCCTCGTGCGCGTAGTCGGCCACCGAGGTCACGTGGACCGGGATGTGGCGCGTCACCGAATTGCGCTTGAGCTGGTCGAGCACGCCCATGCCGGAATGGTCGGGCAGGTTCACGTCGAGCAGGATCGCGTTGGGCAGGTAACGCTCGGCCGCCGCCAGCCCATCGCCCGCGGTCTGCGTCAACACGCACTGGAAACCCTGCTCATGGATCAGGTCGCGCAGGATCTCGGCAAAGTGCAGGTCGTCTTCGATCACCAGGATCAACCGAGTCTGCGCGTTCAGCTGGTGGCGGTCGTCGGGCAAGGCCGGTGGCCGCGGTGCGGCGGGCGGCGGCGGGGCGCGGCCGCTGTCGCGCGGTGGCCATTCGGCCGGCGGCGGCATGGCGGGGCCGGCAGCGGCGGCAGGCGCCGGGCGCTGGCCGGTGCTGGCCGCTTCAGCGTCCCGCAGCACGGTCTCGCGCGGCAGCGTCAAGGTGAACACACTGCCCTGCCCTGGCGTGCTCTGCACCGTGATGTCACCGCCCAGCAGGCGCGCCAGGTCGCGCGCGATCGACAGGCCGAGCCCCGTGCCGCCGTACTTGCGGTGGGTGCTGCCGTCGGCCTGGCGAAAGGCCTCGAAGATGATCTCGCGCTGGTGCTCGCCGATGCCGATGCCGCTGTCGCGCACATGAAAGGCCAGCATGTCGCCCGCGGCGTTGGCCGCCACGCGCAGCGCCACCTCGCCCCGCTCGGTGAACTTGATCGCGTTGGACAGCAGGTTCTTCAGGATCTGGCCGCAGCGCATCTCGTCGGTCAGCATCACCTCGGGCACGCCCGGCTCGATCGTCACGCCAAAACCCAGGCCCCGCTGGCGCGCCAACGGCTCGAAGGTCGCGGCCATCGCATCGGCCAGCCGCTGCACACCGACCCGTTCGAGGTTGACCTCGACCTTGCCGGCCTCGATCTTCGACAGGTCGAGGATGTCGTTGATCAAGGTCAGCAGGTCGTTGCCGGCCGAGGCAATCGTCTGCGCGAACTTGACCTGCTCGTCGTTCAGGTTGCCGGTCTTGTTGTCGGCCAGCAGCTTGGCCAGGATCAGTGTCGAGTTCAGCGGCGTGCGCAGCTCGTGGCTCATGTTGGCCAGGAACTCGCTCTTGTACTGGTTGGCGCGCTCCAGCTCGTCGGCCCGCTCGGTCAGCGTGGCCTGGGCGCGGGTGAGCTCGTCCTTCTGGCTGCCCAGCAGCTGGGCCTGCTCTTCGAGCTGGGCGTTGGTCTGCTCCAGCTCGGCCTGCTGATTCTCGAGCCGGGCCTGCGATTCGCGCAGCGCGCGGCCCTGCTCTTCGAGCTCTTCGTTGTTGACGCGCAGCTCTTCTTGCTGGGTCTGCAGCTCTTCGGCCTGGCGCTGGGTTTCTTCGAGCAGCTCTTCCATCCGCGTGCGGTCTTTCGACGCGCGGGTCGCCATCGCCAGCGTTTCGGAGATGCGGTCCAGCAGCTCGCGGTATTCCGGCCGTACCGGCTTGAAGAAGCCCAGCTCCAGCACACAGTGCACCGCGCCGTCGACGACAGCCGGCTGCAGCAGCAGCTCGCACGGCGCCGCGGCGCCCACGCTTGAATGCACGTTGAGGTAGCCCGCCGGCACGTCCAGCACGTGCATCGCGCGCTTGTCCTTCACGGCCTGGCCCAGCAGCCCCTGGCCGGGCACGACCTGCTCGCGATCGAGCAGCGAGCTGAGCGCAAAGCTCGCCATGCGGCGCAGCTGGCCGCTGCGCTCGACCACGTAGATCGCGCCGACCTGGGCGTCCAGAAAGCTCGCCAGGAACGACAGCACCTGCTCGCCCATGTGCTCGAGCCGCAGGTCGCCTTGCAGGCTTTCGCTGACGCCGGCCTGGCCCGTCTTCAGCCAGGCATCGATCTCGCGCAGGCGGTAGTCGCGCGAGGTCATCACCGCCGCGGCCACGATCAGGATCAGCAGCGTGGCCGCGCCGCCCCAGGTCACCGCGCGGCTGAGCAGCACCGCTTCGCTCCACTCGTCGCGCCGGCTGCGGAAGTTGTTGCGCTCTTCGGCCTCGAGCTCGGCCGCCGCCACGCGAATGCGGTCCATCAGGTCGCGGCCTTGGTCGGTGCGCATCATCGCCATCGCCGCGTCGCCGCGTCCGTCGCGCTTCAGTGCGACCGACTCGCGCAGCTCTTCGAGCTTCTCGTTGGCCAGGCGCTCCAGCGCGTCCACCGCCACACGCCGGCGCCCGTCCGGCTGGGCGAGCTGGCGCAACGCGCGGATCTGGCCCGCCACCTGGGCGCGTGCGCTCTCGTAGGGCTGCAGGTATTGCTCGGCGCCGGTCAGCAGGTAGCCGCGCTGGCCGGTCTCGGCGTCTTTCAGGCTCGAGCTGATCGACTGCACCTGCTGGATCATCTCGAGCGCCTGCGAGACGGCTTGCGCCGCTTCAGAGCGGCTGCGGTCGGCCTGGTAGGAGAACAGCGAGATCAGCAGCACCGCGAAGATCGCCACGCCGAAGCCGATCACGGTGAGCGGCGGCAGCAGCCCTCCCCAACCGGTGGGCAAGACGATGGCGCGGGCGGCACGGGCAATGAGTCGTTGAGGCATTGAAGAGAGAGGGAGTTGTCCTGGCCGGTCCTGGCTGGATCGGAGCGGCAGCATCCCACAATGTTCCGCGACCGGCGCAGCGCATCCCCTCATTTCGAGCCGCGCAGCGGCGCGCAGACCACAGGCACGCCGTTTGCTACTCGCGCTCACCGTTGTCGATGAACGAGCCATGCCGATCACATCTTCCCAGACCGCCCCCGCCCCGGGCCCAGCCACCGTCAAGATCCTGGTGGTCGACGACATGGACGCCAACCTCGTCGCGATGCGCGCCTTGTTGGGCAGCGATGCGCTGGAGGTCGTCACCGCCGGCTCGGGCGCCGAGGCGCTGGAGATGCTGCTGGTGCACGACGTGGCCCTGGCCCTGCTCGACGTGCAGATGCCCAGCATGGACGGCTACGCGCTGGCCGAGCTGATGCGCGGCAGCGAGCGCTCGCGCCACGTGCCGATCATCTTCCTGACCGCCGGCGCGCAAGAGGCGCGCAACAGCTTTCGTGGCTACGAGAGCGGCGCAGTCGACTTCCTGTTCAAGCCGATCGACGAGCGGGTGCTGCGCAGCAAGGTGGCGGTGTTCGTCGAGCTGCACCGGCAACGCCGGACGATTGCCGAGCACGCGCAGCAGCTGGCGCGGCTGGCACACGCCAACGCGTTGACGATCGCCGCGCTGTCGCACGACCTGCAAGAGCCGCTGACCGCCCTCGCGCTGAACGCCGAGCTGGTGCTGCAGCGCAGCGATGCGCCGGCCTTGCGCCAGGCCGCGGCGCGGCAGAAGTCGGCCACCGCGCTGCTGCGGCGCCAGGTCGCCCACCTGATCAACCTGGCCAAATCGCCTTGCGCCGAGCTGAGGGTCTGCGCCGGCAGCACCGACCTGGCGGCGCTGGTGCGCGAGCGCTGGCAGGCCGGCCGAGACCAGTCGCTGCCCCTGAAAGCCGGCGAGCTGACGGCCGAGGGCGACACCACCGGCCAGTGGGACGCGCGCCTGCTGACGACCGCCATCGACCAGTTGCTGCTGCAAGCCGAAGCGCACTGCAGCGCGACACCGATCAACGTGGTGGTCGACGGCAGCGCGCGCGGCGCGGTGGTGCTGCGCATCAGCTTCGACAAGCCCTTGCAGGACACCGCCGCTGAGCACCTGCTGGGGCCCAGCCTGCCGACCGACGACCAGCTGCCGCCGCCGGTGGGCGCGGGCCTGCGCGAGCCCGAGCGCATCGCCCGGGCCCATGGCGGCTCGCTCGTCGCCAGCACCCGCACGCGCGAGGGCACGAGCTTCGAGCTGATGCTGCCGCGTGGCGCGTAGGCCGCACGAACCGCACAACGCGCCCACGGCGGCCCCGCCGCCGATGCGGTTCTGCGTTTTGCGTTAGGGTGAGCATCAAACGCACCCGCGGGACAGGACACATCCACCATGGCTTTCACCACCCACTTCGTGTCGCCCGAGCCGACGCGCGCCGAGGTCGACGCGCTGACCGGCGCGACGGTCATCGAGTTCGGCACCGGCTGGTGCGGCTTCTGCCTGCGCGCGCAGCCGCTGCTGGCCAGCGCCTTCGCGTCGCATGCCGACGTGCGGCACCTGAAGGTCGAAGACGGCCCGGGCAAGCCGCTGGGCCGCTCTTACCGCGTCAAGCTGTGGCCGAGCCTGATCTTCCTGCGCGACGGGCAAGAGGTGGCGCGCCTGGTGCGGCCACAAAGCGAAGACGAGGTCGCCAAGGCGCTGGGCGAGCTGAGCGCCGCCACCAGCGGCCCGGCGCCCTAGTGTCAGCGGCGTGGCGTCGCCGCGGCGGTGCGCGGCGCCACCTGCGTGACCGACGCCAGGCCCGCGTCCACCGCGGCCCAGTAGCGGTCGTCGTCCATGCCGAGTGCATAGACCGAGGTGCCGCCCAGGCCGTAGGCGTTCACCAGGCCGGCCTTCATCGTCACGCTGCGTTTGTTCTCGGTCCACACGGTGTGGGTGCCGGTGCCGTCGTTGGGCTTGTAGCTGAAGTGCACCGAGTTGGTCGCCACGTCGTACTTCGGTGTCACCTGGTACTGGTCGATCAAGGCCGGCGTGTCGACCCAGTACAGCTGCGTGCCGCTCAAGTCGGCGCGCCAGTCGTAGCCGTAGGCCTGCAGGCCGCTAAGCAGCTTGGCCGGCGGCACCTGCGACACCACATAGTCCAGGTCGTCTTCGACCCAATCCGAGCCCGACACCGGCCCTGGGTCCCAGCCCGGGATGGCCTCGTCGTAGGTCATCACCTGCAGGTAGTCCGCCCCGAGGCCAAGCGCATGCAGGTCGAAGGCGCGGTTGTACGGGTGCTGGGCATCGACCGCCGAGAACGCTGGCACCGAGACGATCAGCTTCAGGCCCTGCGCGTGCAGCGCATCACCCAGCACCTGCACGAAATGGCTGAAGTTGGCCCGGTCGCTCTGGTCGACCGCTTCGAAATCGATGTTGATGCCGGCGAACCGGTGGGCCTGCGCGAACGACACGAGGTTGGCGACCGCCGCGTCCAGCGCCAAGGTCATCACCGCATGCGCCACCGTCGGGCTCCACTCGCCGTGCTTCACGTTCGAGACGCAGCCGTAGGCCGGGATCTTCTGGCGCCGCAGGAAGTCGATCGCCTCGGTCGGTGCCGGGTCGCCGTTGCCGACCACCGCGCCCTTGCCGGTGATGTTGTAGTAGTCGATCGACGCCGCGTTGAAGTGCTGGTAGTGGGCCGTCAGCGACGCATAGTTGTTCGGGTACCCCGAGTAGTAGGCCAGCACCATCGGTTCGGCCGCGTGTGCAGTGCCGGCCATCTGCAGGGTTAGCCAGCAGGAGGCGGCCAGCAGGCCAAGTGTTCGCTTCATGGATGACGCCATGGTTGGGTCGGCTCAATGGCCCAGCACCTGGATTTCCCAGAACGTCGGCTTGTCCACCGCGGTGTTGCAGACGAGCTTGACGTAGCGCGCATTGACGGCCTTCGGCAGCAGCACGGTCGTGCGGGTGTCGGCCGAGCTTGCCGCCTTGGTGCCGCGGTAGGCCTTGGACCAGGTCTTGCCGTCGCTCGACACACGGAAGGTGTAGGTCGTCACGCGGCTGCGGTACTCGTCGAGCACGAACTGGTTGATCGACTTCACGCTGCCCAGGTCCACCTGCCACCACTGCTTGTCGACCGCCGCCGAGGCCCAGCGCGTGGTGGTGCTGCCGTCGGCCGCGGCCCCGGCCGGGTAGTTGGCCGAGTACTCGCTGCTCGCGGTGGCCGGGCGGCCCTGCGCCAGGTTCACGCCGGCCAGGTCACGCTGGTTCTTGACCCACAAGAAGCGCGAGAAGCGGTCGATCGAGGTCGTGCCGACGCCGGGCGTCAGGTCTTCCGACACCATGCTGAGGTAGGCATCGGGGCGAAACTGCGCCAGCAGCAGATACGCGCTGCGGATGTAGCTGGTGTCGGACGAGTGGCCGTCGCCGCTGCTGCCATCGACGCGGCCGGCGTAGTGGTTGGGCCCCAGCGTCATCACGTCGACGAAGGTGTTCGCGAACTGCGTCAACTGGGCGGTCGTGATGTGGTAGCGGCCGGTCAGGAAGGCCCGGTGCATCCCCGCCACGTCCAGCGCCCCGTGGTTCGAGTCTTCGCCCGATGTCGAGGGCGGCGCATAGGCCCAGTTGAACGCGGCGTGGCCGTCGCTGTCGATGTAGGTCGTCGCGCCGGTGGCGAAGAACGAATCGATGTTGGTCTGGATGATGCCTTCGTAGCGGCTGACCCGCGCGGCATCGTCGGCCAGCACGCGGTGCGCCTCGGCCAGGTTCTGCAGGCCGTAATTGAACATCATCTGCTGGTTCCACGGCACCGGGTCACCCGGCTTGTAGGGCCCCGCCGCCGAGAACCGGTACAGGTTGTTGTTCGACAGGTCCAGCAGCGAGGCCGCCACGTGGTGGTCCCACGCGTAGTCGGCCTCGGCCACGTATTTCTTCGCCCGGGCGAGGTAGGTCTTGCCGTAGTGGCGCGGGTCGCCGTCGGGCACGTTCAGGTTCCACACGGCCGGCGTCTGCAGCACCAACCGGGCGCAGTTTCCGAGGTGGCCGATCGGGTCACCCTGCTCGCCGCCGGTGCCGATCGGCGTGATGTCCACGTTGTTGGGCCACGCGGGGTCGATGCGGCCAGTCCAGATCACATGCTGGCCCACCGGCTTGGGGGCCAGGTCGTTGCGCTCGGACAGCACCGCGTCGCAGTACGTGAGCATCTTGTCGAGGATGGCCGTGTCGTGCGAGATCTCGTAGACCAGGCCCATCGCCTTCGTCTGCTCACCGCTGGCGCCCTGCGCCCAGGCGTTGCCGATGTTGCTGGCGGCCGGGCTGATCGTCGTCAGGTAGGTCTTGAACGAATCGATCTCGCTTTGTGTCACCGGCCCGCTGAAGCTGCTGACGACCATCAGGTTCGAGTCGGCCGGCACGGCGCCGTGGGCGGGGGCCACGCCTGCGGTGAATGCGCAGGCCCAGGCCGCGACGATGCGTCGGTCCATCGGTTCTCCTCCTCGTCGGTGGACGCCTGCCGGATCACGGCGCGCGCCCGTTGGTATGGTGGGGTCGATCGACTCTATGCGAAGCGCCGGTGGCTGGCTTGGCGTGGATCCACCGACCCGATGTGGTGGATCCCCTTAAGACGGTGAGGCGGCAGCGCGCAGAACTGGCGCCGACGCTCACATGGGCGCAAGCGGGTTCTTGTTCTGCTTCGCGAGGGCGTACCAGGCAGTGGCCCCGATGTGCAGGGCGCTGAAGTACTTGTCACTACCGTCGCCCGTCGACAGTCCGTCCTTCGATGCGGCGATGATGCCTTGACCATCGGCGTGGGGCCCGTTGACCTGCGCCGACTCGATGCTCGCCAGGTATTGGGCCACCAAGGTCGCATCGCCCGTCTGATTGCGCCGCTTCAAGGCCAGCGCCGTTTGCGCGGTGCCTTCGAACCACACGCCGCTTGTGTCCGACGCGCTGAAACTCAGCCCGGCGTAGGGGCCATCGCCTTTGAGCGCCGTGGTCGACCACGTCAGCGACGCCGCCGAATGCGCGTTCGGCATGGCGAGATAACCCCAGGACTGCACGTCCTCTGGAAGCAGGCTCTTGTTGACGACCGAGTTGCTGGTGTCGGCACCCGTCCAGTAGTACTTTCCGGCGGCATTCCACATGTGCAATTGCACGTAGTTCGAACTGGCTGCTTCCAGTTGTGCCCAGGTATGCCCCGCGGGGGCCGCTGCGCCCGCGGCATCGAGGATCGTGAAGAGCGCATTCACGTCGATGTTGTATTCGGCCGATGACCACTTGATGGCGGTCCGCTTGGCGGTCCAGCCACCCAGGAAGCCGCCGAACCCTTTGGTGGTGTAGGTGTTCTTGACAGCCCAGTCGGCGATGCTCGTGGCGGCATCCAGGTACTTGGCGTCATTCGTCTTGCGGTACAGCTGCGCCAGGGCCAGGCCGGCCCAGGCCACGTTGCCGAGATCGGCGCCGTTGTCGTCCTTGCCGATCTTGCCGGCGGAACTCACGTAGTAGCTGTTCAGGACGCGCCCATCCGGCACGGGCGCCTGGCTTTGCAAGAGGATGAACGCATCACCGATCACGCGTGCGCGCACCATGTCGTCCGGGGTGCCCCGCGCCAGGTAGGCGAGCAACACGAGCGCATTGTCGTAGGTGAAGGCGATGTGATCGATCTGCAGCTTCGGCGTGGATACGTAGCTCTGTACCAGGCGGAGCGTGGATCCCGCATGGTATTTGTCCATCATCTTGTCCAGGAACAGGTAGGCGTTGTCCAGGGGCACGCTCGCCGCTGTGGGCACGTTGCCGTCCTCGGCAGCCTGCGCGGGGCCGAATGCCAGGCAGGCGGCCACGGTCAGGGGAAGCAAGGCCGCGAACCGGGTGATTTGACGCATGTGAATCCTGGTGGAAGGCGATCGACTCTATGCGAAGCCCCGGCGGCTGGCATGGCGTGGATCCACCGACCCGATGTGGTGGATCCCCTGAGACGGCGGCTTGGCGCCGCGCTTCAGTCTTCGACGATATCGAGCACCGGCAGCCCGTGCGCCTGGCAGTGCTGCCGGTACTCGGCGAGTTGCGTCGCCGCATTCGCGCGACCGCGCACCACGCCGCCCGGCCCGAGGAACTCGACCTCGCCCATCACCACGACCAGCGCGACCATCGTCTCGTCGCCGACGATCTTCCACCAGTCGGTGTTGCCCGGCGGCTCGAACACATAGTCGCCCGGGCCGATGGTCTCGCCGGTGCACAGCTGGCGGCTGCCGCTCAGGTTGTAGGCGTGGATCTCGCCCGAGTGGCGGTGCAGCGGCATCACGACGCCGGGCTCCATGCGCAGCAGCTCGACGAAGCCACTGCCACCGGGCAGAAAACGCAAGGGCTTGGCCGATTTGCCCGGCGTGCCCGACGGGATCCACGGCAGGCCGGCGGTGGTCGAGAAGCGGGCGGGCAGATACGACTGCAAGGCGGTCCATCCATTCGTGTTGGCGGTGTTCATGTCAGGCTCCGATGGCGTGAAAGAAGCGGTTGAACGACGCATCGACCGCGGCGCGGCCGTCGCGCGTGATGTTGCGGCCCCAGCTGAAGCCGAACACCTGCTCGAAATCGAACGGCGCCAGCCGCTCGCGCATCGCCCGCACATCGCCCGGCTTCATCGGGATGTAGTTCGGGTAGCTGTACATGAAGCCCACGTGGCGCCGGTCCGACGCGACCTGCAGCGCGTCGCCCGGGAACAGCGCGCCGCCGGGTGTCGGGCCATTGGCCCAGTGCAGCGCGGTGCTGCCGGCAAAGTGGCCGCCGCAGCGCACCAGCGTCACCGCGGCCGACAGGCGCTTCGAGTCGCCGCGCCAGAACTCGACCTGCGGTGCCGGCCGCATCACCCATTCGCGGTCGGCCTCGTGCAGCAGGATTGGCACACCGCCCAGCGCGTTGCTCCACTCGACCATCGCGCTGTAGAAGTGTGGGTGCGAAATCGCGATCAGGTCGACACCGCCGCGCGCCTGCAGCGCGGCCACCGCCTCGGGCGTGACCAGGCTGATGCATTCCCACAGGATGTTGCCGGCGTCGGTGGGGAGCAGCAGCGCGCGCTGCGGGATCGCGAACTCGCCCGGCAGTGCGATGCCGAGCAGGCCGTCGTCGTCGCCGATGCGCAGCGTGAAGCGGCGCGCGAGATCGTCGTGCGTGGCCCAGCGCTGGCCTTGCCAGCCGACGTATTGCCGCTCGTCGTCGCAGACCCGGCACCGGGTCGGCGGCTCGGGCGTGTCGGCGTACTGGGTGCCGCAGGTTTCGCAGAGGTAGCAAGGCATGGCGCGCTCCGTGGAAGGCGGGTTGGAATGGCGCCAGCTTAGAGTTCGACTGGATCCTAGAATGGTCCAGCTCTTGACATTTTCATGGTGCCAGTTTTCCCCTTCGACCTGACCCTGCCGCTGCCCGGTGGCGGCACGCTGGTGCAGTCGCTGCACCAGCAGTTGCGGGCCGCCGTGCTCGATGGGCGGCTCGTGGCTGGCAGTGCGTTGCCGTCGACACGCGCGGTGGCGGCGGCGCTCGGCGTGAGCCGCAACACGGTCGTTGCGGCCTACGACCTGCTCGTCGCCGAAGGTTATGTGCGGCCGCGGCCCGGCGCGAAGGCGGTGGTGGCCGAGGTGGCCACACGCCGCCCGGCCAAGGCGCCGCGCGCCCACGGCCGCCGGCTCGAAGACGAGCGCCTGAATCCGCTCTGGCGCACCCCGTTCATGCGGCCCGAGCCGCCACGCGAGCTGCCTGAGCGTTGCTTTCGCCTGGGCATTCCGGACCATCTTCACTTCCCGCACGAGGTCTGGCGGCGCCTGACCGCGCAGTCGCTGCGCGCCTGGTCACGCACCCGCTTCAGCTACCCGCCGACCGAGGGCCTGCCCGAGCTTCGCGAGGCGATCGCGCAGCACGTGGCGTTCGCCCGCGCCGTGGCCTGCGGGTGCGACGACGTGCTGGTCACCTCGGGCGCGCAGCAGGCTTTCGATCTGCTCGCGCGGCTGCTGGTGGCGCCCGGCCAGACCAAGGTCGCGGTGGAAGAGCCCGGCTACCCGCCACTGCGGGCGGCCTTTGCCGCGGCCGGTGCGCGGCTGGTGCCGATGCCGGTGGACGACGAAGGGCTGTGCGTCGACCAGCTGCCGCCCGATGTGCGCGTGATCAGCGTGACACCGTCGCACCAGTCGCCGACCGGCGTGGCCTTGTCGATGCGCCGGCGCATGGCGCTGCTGGCGTTTGCGCGCGAGCACGACGCGGTGGTGCTGGAGGACGACTACGACGGCGAGTTCCGCTTCGGCGCGCGGCCGCTGGACGCGCTGCAGACGCTGGACCGCGACGGCCTGGTGTTCTACATCGGCACGTTCTCGAAGAGCCTGTTTCCGTCGCTTCGCAAGGGCTTCGTCGTCGCGCCGGCCTGGGCGCGCGATGCGCTGGCCAGCGTCAAGCACTGCGCCGATTCGCACTGCGACACGATCACCCAGGCCGCGCTGGCGGCGTTCATCCGCGACGGCCACCTGGCGCGCCATGTGCGGCACATGCGGCCGATCTATGCGCAACGCCGCGAGGCGCTGCTGGGCGGCCTGCGGCGTGAGTTGGAGCCGTGGCTGGAGGTGATCCCGTCCGAAGCCGGGCTGCACCTGGCAGCGCGCATCCGGCAGCCGCGCCAGGCTGGGCGAATCGTCGCCGCGATGCACCACTGCACCCCCGGCGCACAGACCACCGCCGACTACGCGATGCTGCCCGGCGCACCGTGGGCGCTGACCTTCGGCTACGGCGTCATCGACGCCGACGAGATCGGCCGTGCGCTCAGGCGCATGCGAAGTGCACTGCTGACCTGAAGGGCGCTCCAGGCGCGCGAAGCGCCGCCGCCCATCAAGTGGCGTGCGCGGATCTGGCTCCGCCAGTCCGCTGCGCGAGCCCCCTCGGGGGGCAGGCCCCGGAAGGGGCCGTGGGGGTCAGTTTCAGGCTGGCTGCAAGCGGAACACGCTGACGGCGTCGACCAAGCCGCCGGCCTGCTGCTTCAGGCTCTCGGCCGCGGCGGCGCTTTGCTCCACCAGCGCGGCGTTCTGCTGCGTTACTTCGTCGAGCTGCACCACGGCCTGGTTGACCTGGCCGATGCCGCTGGTCTGCTCGATCGTCGCACTGCTGATCTCGCCGATCAGGTCGGTCACGCGCTGCACCTGGCCGACGATGTCGGCCATCGTCGCGCCGGCGTCACCGACCAGGCGCGAGCCGGTCTCGACGCTTTCGACGCTGGCGCTGATCAGGGTCTTGATCTCCTTGGCGGCCTGCGCCGAGCGCTGGGCCAGGGCCCGCACCTCGCCCGCCACCACCGCGAAGCCGCGGCCCTGCTCACCGGCGCGCGCGGCTTCCACCGCGGCGTTCAGTGCCAGGATGTTGGTCTGGAAGGCGATGCCGTCGATCGTGCCGATGATGTCGGCGATGCGCTTGGAGCTGGTGGTGATGTCCTGCATCGTGCTGACCACCTGGGTCACCACGTTGCCGCCCTTGGCCGCCGCGGCGCTGGCCGAATGGGCCATCTGCGCCGCACTGCGGGCGGTGTCGGCGTTGTTCTTCACGGTCGAGTTCAGCTGCTCCATCGAGGCGGCCGTCTGCTGCAGGCTCGACGCCTGCAGCTCGGTGCGGCGGCTCAGATCGTTGTTGCCCACCGCGATCTCGACCGACGCGGTCTGCATCGTCTCGGCGGCCTCTTGCACCTGGCGCATCGTGCGGCCCAGGTCGTTGTTGACCTTCTTCAGGGCCTGCAGCAGGTTGCCCACCTCGTCGTGCGAGCGAACCGTGATCTCACGCGTCAGGTCGCCTTCGGCCACGGCCTGGGCCACCGCCACCGCCTGGTTCAGCGGCTGGGTGATGCTGCGCTGGATCAACCAGGCGATCAGCCCGCCCAGCACCAGGGCCGCCACCGACAGCACGATGATCAGGCTGACGGCGCGGTGGTAGGCCACGTCGGCCTGGTCGTTGCGCTGCTTCGATGCGGTCTTGATCGCCTCGATGACGTCGTCCAGCGCCTTGATCTGCGCCAGCTGCGCCGGGCGCACCTCTTCGCGCATGGCCTGGGCAGCGCCGGGCACGTCGTCGGACATCGACAGGTCGATCGCCTTCTCGATCGGTGCCTTGGTGGCGGCCAGCAAGGTCGAGGCCTTGTCGAGTGCTGCCTTGACCTCGGGCTCGATCGGCATCGCGGCCAGTTGCTGCGCCGTGCGGTCGTAGTCCGCACGGGCCTTCTTCATCTGGTCGAACTCTTTCTTCTTGAAGGCCACGTCGTCCTGCAAGACCGCATCGCGCAGGGCCATGCCCTGGTAGCGCACGAGGTCACGCATCGAGTTGGCCAGGCGCTCGGGCGCTTCGCCGGTCACGGCCTCCAGGTCGGCCTTGATGGCCGACAGGCGGCTCAGCGAGATGGCGCTGATGATGGTCATCAACACCAGCACGGCCGCAAAGCCCAGCGCCAGACGAGCGCCCACTTTCAGGTTCTTGAACATGGCAGTCTCCAACAACGACCTGGCGACCAGGCGTGCGGTTTGCAGATGACGGGTCGACGCTTACTTGGCGGTCACGCCGGCGTGCAGCACGCCGATGGGCTTGCCGGCGTCGAGCACCGGTGCGGCCACGTGCACGCTCGGGATCTGCGTCGACGTGTCGGGCTTGATCTCGCCGGCCGACCAGGGCTGGCCCTTGATCGCGTTGGCGAACACCGGGCGGGTGGCGTTGTTGAAGATCAGCGGGCGCGTGCTGGCACCCACCAGGTTGCCCTTCTGGTCGCGCAGCACGATCTTGTTGACCGTGTCGTCGGCCTGCTCCCACTTGGCGATCTGCAGGCTGACCTTGTTGCTCAGCGCCTGCTTGACGACGGGGTCGTTGTCGCTCAGCTCGATCCACTTACCGTTGCCCATGCCACCGGTGTCGTGCCCGTTGGCTTCGCGGACGGCCGCCAGCACCACCGGGTCCGCCGCCAGTTCGGTCAGGCGCTTCTTCGCCTTCTCTACCTTGGCGGCCACATCGGCGGGCAGTTCGCCGGCACGGGCCGGTGCCATCAGGCAAGCCAGGGTCGTTGCGGAAATGGCCATCAGCGCGGCCAGGCGCGTCACGTTCTTCATTGAGTTTCCCTGAAATATGAATTGACTGTCAGTGCGGCCGACGGATCGTTGCCGCCTTGCACCGAGCGGTGTATCGGCAAGTTTCAGCGCAGGTTGAGGGCAGCGATCGCTCGAAGTGGCGGCAATTTCGAGGCCAGCTGCAGCCGCCTGCGCCCACCCGTCCGGAAACAAGCCGAGAGGGTTTCGTGTGCGGAATTCCCTACACGGCCCATCAACACCTCCCCCTAGCCGTCGATGGCCAGGGGACGCCAGCACGGGCCCAAGACCCGCGCGGCGCTGTCAACCCCCGCAACCGACGCCGGCCCCACCGCTTGTCCCCGCTCTCGCCGAGCGGGCTGGCGGAGCTCGGCCCATTTCAGATTCAGAGAGGCCCGCAAATGAAAGTCTTCATGATTGGCACCCAGCGTTCAGGCTCCAACCTGCTGCGCCTGATGGTCAACCAAGCCCCCACCATCGCGGCGCCTCACCCCCCTCATGTGCTGGAACGCTTCACCCCGCTGCTGCGGGCCTATGGCAACCTGCAAGACGAGTCGAACTTCGAACGCCTGATCGACGACGTGGTGCGCCTGGTCGAGGTGAACCCGGTGTCGTGGGGCGTCACCTTCGACCGCGCGAACATCCGCGCACGCTGCCGCGACAACAGCCTGGTGGCGGTGTTCGGCTCGGTGATGGACCACATGGCCGAGAGCTACGGCAAGCCAGACTGGATGTGCAAGTCGCTGGCCAACGTGCACTTCCTGCCTGAGATCGAGCGCTACTTCGGTGCCGATGCGCGCTATCTCTATCTGTACCGCGACGGCCGCGATGTGTGCCTGTCGTTCCTGAAGGCGGTGGTCGGCGAGAAGACGGCCTACCACGTCGCCAAGCAGTGGGACGTCGAGCAGCAGCTGGCGCTGGACTGCGGCCGCCGCGTGCCGTCGTCGCAGTTCCTGGCGCTGTCGTACGAAGAATTGACGAGCAACCCCGAGTCGACGCTGCGCCTGCTGTGCCGCTGGCTGGGCATCGACTTCAGCCCCAAGATGCTCGACTTCCATGAGTCGGAAGAGGCCAACAAGACCGCCGCGTCCGGCAAGCTGTGGGAGAACGTCAAGAAGCCGGTGATGGCCACCAACACCAAGAAGTGGCTGACCGGCATGACGCCCGACCAGATCATCGATTTCGAGTCGGTCGCCGGTCGTTCGCTGGTGCAGCTGGGCTACGAGCTCGAGTTCGTCGGCCGCACCCAACCCGCCCGCACTTATGACGACGAGGCCAAGGCCGCGCTGGACGCCGACAACCGCCAACGCAAGGCCGCGGTGAAGGAAGAGCTGCCGCCGGAAGACCTGGCCGCCCGCAAGCCGCAGGAAGACCTGCTGGCTTCGGTGCGCGCACGCCTGGTCGCGGTCTGACCGTTGTGTGAGACTGGGCATGAGCGAAATCACCAGCACCGTCGAGGTCACGCCGCTGACTGCGTCTGTTCTTCCACCGCCGACCAAGGGCCGTTTGTTCGTCGACTGCGCCGTGCTGGGCCTGACGGCCTGGGGCGGCTTCATGGCCCTGCTGGCGCAAGCGCAGGAGCGCTTCGTCAAGCAGCGGCAGTGGTTGACTGAAAAGGAGTTTCTCGACCTGATCGCGCTGGTGACGATGTTGCCGGGCCCGCAGGCTGTCAATGCGATCGCGGCGATGGGCCACCGCGTGGCGGGCTGGGGCGGCTTTGCCGCGGCCCTGGCCGGCATCGTGCTGCCGGGCTTCGGCATCATCCTGGCGCTGTGGTACGGCTACTCGATGCTCAGCGGCCACCCGGGCGTACTGCGGGCCTTGACGGTCGGCGTGCTGGCGCCGCTGGCGATGATCCTCGCGCAAGCGGCCTTCAACCAGGCCAAGAAGGCCGCGCCCGGGGTGAAGGAGAAGATGCTCGCGGCCACGGCCACCGTGCTGCTGCTGGTGATCCCGTACTGGGCCGCGCCGATCTATGTGCTGGCGTTTGGCGCAGCGGTGTCGATGCTCTTCTGGCCGGCGCCCAAGCAGGCTGAGCAAGGCCCCGGCCGGCGCCTGACGCCGCTGGAGATGCTGCTGTGCTTTGCGCCGGTGGGGCTGGCGGTGTTCCAGCTGGTGCCGGCGCTGTTGCCCGATGCGCTGGTGGCGCAGGTCGGCCTGGCCTTCGCGGGCCTGGGCACCACGCTATTCGGCGGTGGGCTGGTGATGATCCCCTTGCTCGAAGGCTTCATTGTCGACCACCTGAAGTGGCTCGACCATGCCGGCTTCAGCGCCGCGCTGGCGGCCAGCCAGCTGACGCCGGGGCCGATCCTGAGCGTGGCCACCTTCACCGGCATGCAGGCCGCCGGCCTGGCCGGCGCGGTGGCGGCCACGATCGGCATCTACCTGCCCACGGCGCTGATCAGCGTCGGCGTCAGCGGCGTGGCCGATCGGCTGAAGGGCTCGCGCCGCTTCCAGCATGCGATGGCCGGCGTGCGCTGCGCGGTGGTCGGCCTGATCGCCGGCGCGGCGATCTCGCTGCTGATGAAGATGCCGTTCAAGGCCGTGCCGTGGCAGACCGTGGCGCTGGTGGCCGCGGCCTACGTCGCCGTCTGGCGCTTCAAGCAGCCGCCCTACATCTCGCTGCCGATCGGCGTGGCACTGGCCTGGTTGCTGCTGTGATGCGTCGCTGATCGGGGCCGGCCGCCCCGCTCGGTATCACCGTGCCAACGAGGCGCATGGGTTCACGCCGCCCGTGGCCACGCCATCAGCCACCTGCCACAGCCCGGTGCCCAGGCTGTAGTTGCGGCCGCCGTTGTTGTCCCAGGTGCCGTTGCCGTTGTTGAACACCGTCTGCCAACCGGTCGCCTGGCCGAGGTTGACGGTGTAGACATCCCAGCCGGCGCAGGCCGGGCTCATCGGCACACCCGGCACCGGCGTCCAGCTGCCGCCGTTGGGCGCGTAGTGGATGTTCACCACCGACCAGCCGCTGGGCACCTTGTAGTACACCGTGGCCGAGTTGCCCGACGCGGTGGTGACCTGCGTCGCGGCAGACGGTACCGACTGGTTGCCGGCGGCGTCTTCGGCCTTCACGGTGTAGCTGTAGGTGGTCGACGGCGTCAGGCCGCTGTCGTCGAAGCTCAGGCCCGCCGACGTGCCCACCTGGCTGCCGTTGCGCAGCACCAGGTACTTCGCAACGCCGTAGTTGTCGCTCGCCGCCGTCCAGCCGAGCGTCAGCGTGTTGCCGGTGACGCCCGACGCCACCGGCGCGCCAGGCGCGGTCGGCGCCTGGGTGTCGGGTGCGCGCGTGGTCACGTTGCGCGCCACGCTCTTGGCCGACTGGTTGCCGGCCGCATCGTAGGCCGCCACCTGGTAGCTGTAGGCCGTTTGCGGCGTCAGGCCACTGTCGGTGTAGCCGGGGGTTGGCGTGGTGCCGACCGCCGCGCCGTTGCGAAAGACCCGGTAGCCGGTCACGCCGACGTTGTCGCTCGACGCGGGCCAGTTCAGGCTGACGCTGCGATCGGTGAGCTGGCCGAGCGTCGGCTTGGGCGGCACGCTGGGCGGCGTGCTGTCAGTCAAGACAAACGGGTAGACCCCGGGCACCGTGCCGTTCACGTCTTCGGTGAAGCCCGAGTTGCCGCCGGGGCGGTAGGTGCCCGCACCGACATACACCTGCTGGATCTCCGAGCGCGTGACGTTGCCCGCCGCATCGGTCATCTTCACGTAGTAGTCGAGCAGCTGGTTGCGGTAGTCCGACAGGTAGGCGTAGTAGAGGTTGCCGATCTCCTGCGCCGGCACCACCTTCAACGTGTCCATCGTCGGCTGCACCCAGCTGACGCCGTTCATCACCGGCGTCATGTCGCGCATTTGCATCGGGTAGGCCTTCCATGCGCCCACCTTGCTCGGCGTGATGTTCAGCCCCGGCTTGCCGACCATCTTCTTCGGGCTGTAGACCTTGTAGGTGTCGTCGTCGTTGTCGATGGTGTTCTGGCTGTGCACACGCACCATCAGCCTGGCCGACGCGATGCCCGACACGTCGAAGCCGTAGGTGTAGACCGCGAAGTCCTGGCTGTAGTGCTGGATCGTCCAGCCCTCGGCCTTCGAGCCGTTGACCGAGCCCGGGTTGTACGGGTAACGCTGCGGCCACCAGACCGACGGGCCGGTGCGGTCTTTCGCCAGGTTGGCGCTGACATAGGGCTTGGAGAACGCGAGCGAGTTGTTGAAGGCCAGCGTCGGCTTGACCACGTCGTCCTTGTTCTCGTCGTAGTAGCCGAAGCCCGAGTCCATCGCCGGCAGCAAGAAATACCAGGCCAGCTCGGCCGGGTTGGCGCCGCCGGCATAGTCGGCCGCGGCGTTGCCCTTGACCGGGAACGACAACATCCACGGGTTCAGCTGGTTGCCGGCGTGGGTCACCTGCTGGTCCAGCGCGCTGGTCGGCGACCAGTGGTTCGGGTGCGCGTCGAGCCAGATCTGCTCGGCCGTCTTCGCGTAGTTGAGCGCCGGCTGCAGCAGCGCGAAGTTGCGCTCGAGGTAGTGCCAGCCGTGTTCGAGGCTGACGGTCGCGCCTTCGTTCTGGCCTTTGAGGTTTTTCTTCGGCGCCAGGTTCAGGCCGGTGGCCTGGTTGAAGGCATTGAACTGCCCTTGCCAGATCAGCGGCGGCAAATGCCAGTGGTACCAGGTCGGGTCGGACGAGCTGTCGCGCGTATCGACCCACGAGCCGTCTTGCACATGCTGCACGTCGCCATCGGGGATCGGGTGGGCCTTCAGGTACTCGTCGATGCCCTGGCAGAAGCCGTTGCCGGCGCAGGTGACGCGGTGGCCGTTCTGCCAGGTGTCCAGCGAGCCGGCGCGGCCGCCCGAGTTGTCGCCATCGTGCGCGACGACGAAGAACTGCCGCGGCTCCTGCGCGGTGTACGGCATCAGCTCGTCGACGGTCGTCGAGCCGTCCCAGCCCTCGGCCCACGAGCCGTTCTGGCTGACGGGGATGGCCGCGATTTTCGACACGGCGCCGGTGGCCGGGTCGACCGCGCGCACCCAGTGCGGCGTCGACGCGAACGGGAACTTGTTGACGATGACCTGCTGCTCGTGCGCCATGCCGTTGGCCACCCAGCTGCCGGTGTTGGCGGTGTTGCGCAGGTCCGCCCGGTTCGGTGGCGAGATCAGCGTGTCGCCGGTCGCGTCGTAGGTGCTGAAGGGGTAGTCCTTCAGCGTGCGCGAGAAGTGGTTGTTGCCGACCACCGCCCACTGCACGCCCATCTTCGCGAGCGACGGGATCAGGCGCTCCGAGAAGCCCAGCTCGGTCGGGAAGAAGCCGTGCGACGAGGTGTAGCTGCTGCCCAGGAAGTAGGGCTGCGCCATGGTCGCGCCGTGGAAGATCAGGTCTTTGAGAAAGTAGTCCGGCCCGACCAGCGGCCCCATCGTGTGGTGGCCGGTGAAGTGGATCAGGTCCAGCGTGCGGTGGCCATGGGTGGTGGGCAGGCCGTTGTAGGCCGTGGTCCACGAGGCACCCCAGTTCGGGTTGGTGTAGCCCGGCACGTTCTGCAGGTTCTCGAGGCTGTTGACGTTGTTGACCACCGCGCCGGACATCGTCACGTGGATCTGCCCGCTGCCGCCGGACCAGCTCTTGACCTCGCCCGCGTCCTGCTGCGGCCACCACTGGTAGGCGCCGGTCTTCGCGTCGGGCGAGTAGTAGTTCACCAGGTCGTCGTGCGGCATGATGCCGCCGCCCAAAGAGGCAGGCAGGTAGTAGCTGTAGCCCGGCGGCGGGCTCTTCTTCAGGTTGATGACCTGGCCGTCGTAGGTGTAGCGGATCGGCTGGCCAACCGCGGTGGCGTTGTAGGTGGCCGCCACGTCCACACCGTAGAACGGCCAGAAGTTCGGCATGTGGTTGTGATAGACGTGGGCCGCCGGGATGCTGGCGGCCGTTGCCGGCAACGGCTGGCCGGCCAGGGCAGCCACAGCGGCCACGGCCAAGGCATGGGGTACGAAACGAATGGGCATGGGCTCTCCCTTCCCGCCACGCGGGAATGCAGGTGTCAAGACGTGGGTCAAGGATCTGACGCGTTAGTTCGCAGACAACTCGCCGCTTCATGAGCAGCAAGCGCTGGGGCGCAGATCGGTGTGGCGTCAGGGGGCCGCAGCTGCCGGCTTGGGCGTCACGGCGGCGACTCTACTAAAACAAAACTACCGGCAACTCTTCGTTTTCCCTAGCCTGAGTCGCAGGGTTGCAACGGCTGTTTTCACAGGAGAAACCACGCTCGCTTCGACTACATCGTAGTTTCAATGTAGCCAGACTACAGACTCAACTCACACCACTCAGCGAGATGCCAGGTAGCGCTGCAGCCGCGCCACGCCAGCGTCCAGCCGCGCCGTGTCGCAGGCGTAGCACCAGCGCACGAAGCCCTCGCCCTCGGGGCCAAACGCGCTGCCCGGCGCGAGGCCCAGGCCGGCCTCGCGCACCAGCGCCTTGCACAGCGCGAGGCTGTGCTCGGCGCCGGGCATCGAGAAGAACAGGTACATCGCCCCCGGCGGCGCCTTGGCCTGCACCCCGGGCAGCGCCGACAAGGCCTGCACCAGGTGATCGCGCGAGGCGCGCAGGTCGCCTACCAGCTGCTGCACAAAGCTTTCGCCCTGCGTCAGCGCGGCGATGCCGGCCTGTTGCACGAAGACCGGCGCGCACGAGGTGTTGTATTCGATCAGCTTGCCGAGGTCGCCCATCAATGCGTCGGGCGCAACGATCCAGCCCAGGCGCCAGCCGGTCATCAGCCAGGCCTTGGAGAACGAGTTAACGCAGATGACGCGCTCGTTGCGCTCGGCGATGTCGAGGAACGACGGCGCTGCCGCACCATCGTCGGCATAACTCAAACGTTCGTAGACCTCGTCGGCGATGATCCAGATGCCCAAGCGCCGGCAATGGTCCAGCACCGTGCGCTGGTCGTCGCGGCTCATCACCCAGCCGGTCGGGTTGTTGGGCGAGTTCAGCAGCAGCAGCCGGGTGCCCGGCGTCAGCGCCGCCAGCAACTGGTCCATGTCGAGCGACCAGCCTTGTGCGCCGAAGCGCAGGCCCACCGTCTGCACGTCGGCGCCGAGGATCTTCGGGATCTCGACCAGGTTGGGCCACAACGGCGTGACCGCCACCACCTGGTCACCAGCGCCCGCCACCAGCTGTGTGGCCAGCATCAGCGCGCTGACGCCCGAGCTGGTCACCGCCACCTGGTCGGCGGTGGTCGGGCCGTGCAGCCGCGTCACGTAGCCGGCCAGCGCCTCGCGCAGCGGTGCGATGCCCAGGTTGTGCGAATAGAAGGTCGCGCCCTGCCCCAGCGCAGCGGCGGCAGCGTCGCGGATGAACTGGGGCGTCACCCGGTCGGACTCGCCGAACCAGAACGCCAGCACGTCGGGCACGCCCAGGCCCGCGTTGGCCACCTCGCGGATCTGCGACGAGCGCAGTGCGCGGACGTTGTCGCGCGCGTCAGCGGTGAGAAGACCTGAGGCAGCGGGCTGGTTCATGCGGTCCATCCATGGCGGTTGAGCCCCGATGCTAACGAGTGCCCCCAAGGTCCGGGCTGCGCCCAGCCCGTCCCCCCGCGGGGGATCAAGAAACTCGGGAACGGCCCTTCGTTTCTTGAGAGCGCAGCACTCAATTGCCTGGGCAAAAATAGCTGCCAGCCGAAGTCAGCTTTAGCATCCAGACCCGCCCCACCCACCGGAGCCTTCACCTGTGCGCGCCAGCCGCCTGCTCTCGATCCAGATGTTGTTGGAGACGCGCGGCCGCATGAGCGCGCGGGCACTGGCCGATGCGCTGGAGATTTCAGTCCGCACGCTGTACCGCGATGTCGACGAGCTGACGGCCGCCGGCGTGCCGGTCTACGCCGAGCGGGGCCGCGCCGGCGGCTTCGAGCTGATGCGCGGCTGGAAGACCACGCTGACCGGGCTGACCCCTTCGGAGGCGCAGGCCGTGTTCTTGAGCGGCCTGGCGGGGCCGGCGGCCGAGCTGGGGCTGGGCGACCATGTCGAGCAGGCGCAGCTGAAGTTGCTCGCCGCGCTGCCCGCCTCTTGGCGCGACGATGCGCGCCGCGTCAGCTCGCGCCTGTACCTCGACCCGATCGACTGGTACCGCGAATCACAGCCCCTGCCGCACCTGGCCACCGTGGCCACCGCGGTCTGGGACGAGCGGCCGCTGGCGATGCACTACGAGAGCTGGAAGCTCACCTCGCGCCGCACCATCCACCCGCTGGGCCTGGTGCTGAAGGCCGGTGCCTGGTACCTGGTGGCGGCCAGCGACGACAAGCTGCGCACCTACCGCGTGGCCAGCATCCTCGATGCCGAGTTGCAGCCCGGCGTGGTCAAGCGCCCCAAGGGCTTCAACCTGACCGAGTACTGGCGCCAGTCGGTGCAGCGTTTCGAGGCCGAGGTCTTCAAGGGCGAGGCCACCGTGCGCGCCACGGCCACCGGCCTGAAGAGCCTGTCGTACCTCAGCGCAGCGGTGGCCAAGGCGGTGGCCGCGGTCAACCCGCCCGAGGGCGACGGCGAGCGCGTCGAGCTGCGCATCCCGATCGAGACGATCGACCACGCCACCGGCCAGCTGCTGCGGCTGGCGCCCGAGGTCGAGGTGCTCGGGCCGCCGGCCCTGAAGCGCGCGACGATCGAGCGGCTGCGGCGCATCGTGGCCCTCTACGGTCTTTGACGCCCCCTCTGCTCAAGTCGGCGGCCAGTGGGCCGATAGAGGCGGCAGGGCCACCACCGGTGGCTCCGGCTCGTCATCTGTGGATCTCCTGCGTCTCTGTCTTCGCGTCACCCGCGCCCTGGGCTGGCCCTGCCGGGTGCTGACGGCGGCCGCCTGCCTGTGGCTGGGCGGCACCGCCACCGCGCAGGCCGCCCCCATCGTGTTGACGCCCGGCCAGGACCGCCTGGCCATCGCCGGCCAGGCCGAGCTGCTGGAAGACCCCAGCCACCAATTGCGGGCCGACCAGGTGCTCGCCCCATCGCAGGCCTGGCGGCCGGTGGCCACGCCGGTGCTGAACCTCGCGCATTCACCGTCGGCCTGGTGGCTGCACCTGCGCCTGGTGGGCGCCGCCGGCGCCGCGACCACGCGCGTGCTCGAACTCGACAACCCGCGGCTGGACGACATCGAGGTGCATGTGCTGCACGCCGGCGGCGCGGCCAGCCACTACCGCGCCGGCGACCAACGCCCCTTTGCCGACCGGCCGATCGCCTACCACGGCTTCGCCTTTCCGCTGGCGGTGTCGGCCGGCGAGACGGTGGACGTGCTGGTGCGGCTCGATTCGCGCGACGGCTTTCTCGGCCTGCTGCCGATCAAGCTGTGGTCGGAGCAGGCGTTTCAGCAGGCGATGCAGCGACACACACTGCTGTGCGGCCTGTACTACGGCGCGCTGTTGATCCTGCTGCTGTACCACCTGTGCTTGCTCGGCAGCACCCGGCACGCAGCGTTTGGCTGGTATGTCGGCTACCTGTTCTGCCTGGTGGCGACGCGCTTCGCCTTCGAGGGCCATGCGGCGCAGTACCTGCAAGGACTGCCGCCGCTGTGGATCAACCAAGGGTTGCTGGTCAACTACTCGATGAGCGTGGTGCTGTTCGGCGCGATGCTGATCGCCAACGTCAAGCCCGCGCTGGCCCGGCGGCCGTGGCTGCTGCGGCTGTGCTGGGCCGTGGTGGGGCTGAACGCCCTGCCGGTGCCGATGGCGCTGGTCGGCTCGTACAGCGGCACGCTGAAGCTCGCGATGCCGGCCACGATGGCGAGCATCCTCTTCGCGATGGGGCTGAGCATCTGGGCCTGGCGCCAGGGGCTGCGCCATACCCGGTTCTTCCTGCTGGGCGCGGCGTGCATGCTGGTGGGCCTGATGGCCGAGCGCATGCGGCTCGAAGCCACCTTGCCCGATCACCCGCTGCTGGCCTATGGCGTGGCGATCGGCTCGGTGCTCGAAGCGCTGTGCATTGCCATCGCACTGGCCGAGGGCATGAACCGGATGAAGGCCGACAAGCTGCTGGCCGAGCGCCAGGCGCTCGAAGCCGAGACACGCCTGAACAACGAGCTGGGTCAGCTGGTGCGGGCGCGCACGCGCGAGCTCGAGGCCGCCAACCAGCGCCTGACCACCTTGTCGATCACCGACGAATTGACCGGCGCCTTCAACCGCCGCCATTTCCAGGACCAGCTGGCCTACCGCCTGGCCCATGTGCGGCGCGAGGGCGGCGCGATCGGGCTGTGCCTGTTCGACCTCGACCACTTCAAGGGCTACAACGACCACTACGGCCACCCCGCCGGTGACGAGGTGCTGCGGCGCGTCAGCGCCACGGTGCAGGCCTGCCTGAAACGATCGACCGACCGGCTGTTCCGCGTCGGCGGCGAAGAATTTGCCTTGCTGCTGTCGGGGCCCGACCGCTCGCACCTGCTGGGCTTTCTGGACGAGGTGCGGCGCTCGATCGAGGCGCTCGGCATCCCCCATGCCCAGCACGGAGCCGGCGTGGTGACCGCATCATTCGGTCTGGCCTGGTGCGACCACGCGGCCACCGCCGAGACGGACGAAGAGGCGCTGTACCGCTGCGCCGACGAGTTGCTCTACCGGGCCAAGGCACGCGGCCGCAACCGCGTCGACAGCGCCGAGGTGCCGGGCGCCCTCGCGCAGCACCAGGCCGGTTGAGGCTCGCCGCCGCCCGGCGCGGCGTCAATACGGCATGCCCGGCACCTTCAGGTCGACCTTGAAGACGCCGCGACCGTTGCCCTGGCCCATCGCGGTGATGAACAGCGTCTTGCGTTTGGCGCCGCCGAAGGCCACGTTGGTGACACTGCCGGCGCCGGCGGGCATCGGCAGGCGGTCGATCTCCTTGCCCGAGGGGTTCAGCACAATCACATCGGTGCTGGTGACGTAGAGGTTGCCCGCGCAGTCGACCACCATGCCGTCGGCGCCGCCGATCTGGCTGGCAAAACGCTTCGCCGGCCCGACCGACCCGTCGGCCGCCACCGCGTACTTGTACAGCCCGTCGAGTGACGACAGGTACAGCGTCTTCTCGTCGGGTGACAGCGTGATGCCGTTGGGCTGCGAGCGGTTGGCGTCGACCACCAGCGCCTTGTGCGAACCGGGGGCGACGCGGTAGACACGCGTCTTGGCCTGCGGCGGCGGGCTGGGCGCCTGCCAAGTCGGGTCGGTGAAGTAAAGCGTGCCGTCGCTGCGAAACGCCAGGTCGTTCGGCGAATTGAACCGTTGGCCCTGGTAGCTGGCCACGATCACGGTCGGCTCCTCGCCGGCGGCGCCGAAACGCACGATTCCACCCACTTTGTGGCTCGCGCCGTAGAGCTTGCCGGCCGCGTCGGTGGCCAGGCCATTGGTGCCGGCGGTGGCCGAGAACACCACACCGGGGGTGTCACCCGTGATCTGCAACACCCGCGACGGCGGCGGGTTGGCGCCCTGGCCGAACTCGCTGACATACAGCGAGCCGCCCAGCCACACCGGGCCCTCGACGTTGGCATTCAAGTTGCCGTTCTGGTTGAACGCGTCGCGCGGCAAGGCGTTGTCGAGGTGGGTGATCTGCGCCCCGGGTGGCACCGGGTGGCCGAACGGGCCGGCCGGGCACGACCAGCCGGCATGCGCCTTGCCCACCATGCCAGCCAGCGAGGCCATCGCGACCAAGGCGCCGACTGTCATCGCCCGCCTCGGCGGGTTGCGAGCGGGGTTCGGGGGCATGAGCTGGTGGCGGGCGTCGGTCATCGGTGGTGTCTCCTCGGTTCGCGCCGCGGCCAGCGCTGGAAAGGGCGCGGTCAGCGCGCCCAGGGAGTTCAACGATAGCGCGTCAGGCCGTGACGCATCACGCGACTCATCGCACCAGCGCGGGTGTCGATGTCCGCACCGTGAAACAAAAGGAACAGACTTTGCCGCACCCCGCCCCAGCTGGGCCCGACTCGGCCCCCGCCCCCATGGCACCGGAGCCGTCGGCACCACCCCCTGGCGGGCCCGTGCGGGCCGAGAACGCCGCCTTGCCCGAATGGCCGCTGCCCGAGCCGCAAGACTGGCGCTACCTGTTTGAGGCGAATCCGCTGCCGCTGCTGGTCTACGACCTGGCATCGCTGCGGATCATGGACGTCAACGCCGCGGCCTGCAGCGTCTATGGCTACGGCCACGACGAGTTCTGCGCGCTGACGATCCGCGACATCCGGCCGGCCGAAGACGTGCAGTACGTCGAAGAATCGGTGCGCCGAATGCCGCGGTCCAGCCGCTATTCGGGGGTCTGGCGCCACCTGACCAAAGACCAGCTGCTGATCTACGTGGAGATCAATTCGCGCGAGCTGCTCTACCAGGGCCGGCCGGCGCGGCTGGTCTGCCCGGTGGACGTGACGCAGCGGGTGCACGCCGAGACGACGCTGCGTGAACGCGAGGCCGAGCTGAACCGCGCGCAGGGCCTGGCGCAGCTGGCGCATGTGGTGACATCGGAAGTCGGCTGGTTCGAGAACTGGTCGGACACGCTGCACCAGCTCGCCGGCTGCGAGCGCGCGAACCTGCCGCGCAGCCTGCTCGATTGGTCGCAGCTGATCCACCCCGACGACCGCGACACCTTCTTGCAGACGATGGCCGTCGGCGCGCTGCCGGCCAGGCGGGTCGATGTGGAGTACCGGCTGCTTCAGGCGTCGGGCGCGCAGATCCATGTGCACCAGACGATCGAGCCCCTGGCCAGCGGCGCGGGCGACGGCCAGCGCCATTGGTTCAACACGCTGCAGGACGTGACGGCGCAAAAGGCGATGGCCGCCCACGCGCAGCGCCTGAACGAGGTGCTCGAGCGCCGCATCCACCAGCGCACCGCCGAGCTCGAGCGCTCGAACGAGGCGCTGGCCGCGGCCAAGGCGGCGGCCGAGCAGGCCAACCGTGCCAAGTCCGATTTCCTGTCCAGCATGAGCCATGAGCTGCGCACACCGCTGAACGCCGTCATCGGTTTCGGCCAGTTGCTGGCCGCCACCGGCGGCAAGCCGGCCAGCGCCGAGCAGCACGCGGGTTATGTGCGCCACATCGTCGAGGCCGGCCAGCACCTGCTGCTGTTGATCAACGAGTTGCTCGACCTGGCGCAGATCGAAGCCGGCAAGGTCAACATCCAGCTGCAGGCGGTGGCCCTGGCGCCGTTGCTGGACGAATGCGTGCGCATGATGGAGCCGCTGGCGGCCACCCGGTCGGTGCAGCTGCACGCGCCGGCCGCTTGCGAGCTGCTGGCCGTGGCCGACCGCGGCCGGCTGAAGCAGGCGCTGATCAACCTGCTGTCCAACGCGATCAAGTACAACCGGCCTCGCGGCGAGGTCCGCATCGTCTGCACCCGTGCGCACGAGCTGTGCCTGCGCATCGAGGTGCAAGACACCGGCGCCGGGCTGCTACCGGCGCAGATCAGCGCACTGTTCCAGCCCTTCAACCGCCTCGGCCAGGAGACCGGCAAGACCGAGGGCTCGGGCATCGGCCTGGTGTTGACGAAGCGGCTGGTCGAGCTGATGAACGGCGAGATCGGCGCGAGCAGCACGCCGCAGGTCGGCAGCGTGTTCTGGATCGAGCTGCCGGCCGCGGCCGCGCCGCGCGCATCGACAGGCAGTGCCCCGGAACACGCCACGCCGGCCACCGCGCGCCAGGCGCAGGAAGACGAGCCACCGCTCACCGCGCTGTGCGTGGACGATCACCCGGCGAGCCAGATGCTGGTCGAAGAGATCCTGCGACACCGCCCGAGGCTGAAGCTGCTGAAGGCCGACAACGGCCAGCTCGGCGTCGAGATGGCGCGCGCCCACCGGCCGGCGGTCATCTTCATGGACAACAACATGCCCGGCATGAGCGGCCGCCAGGCGCAACGCATCTTGCGCAGCGACCCACGCACCGCACACATCCCGATCATTGCGCTCACGGCCAGCGCGATGGCGGGTGATGTCGACAGCGGCGTGGCGGCGGGCTTCTTCCGCTACCTGACCAAGCCGGTCGACGTGGGCCAGTTGCTGGCGGCGGTCGACGATGCCTTGGGCCACACGCCGCCGCCCGGCCCTCGGGCGTAGCGCACGCGCGCCAAACCGGTGTCCGAATCCGGCGCGACAAGCCGCGCCGCCGCCGGCACATTGAGGCACTTGACCCGTTCAATGCTTCATCAGGAGTCGGCATGCACCAGCGGCAAGAACCCGCGATCCTCTACTTCGGCACCCCGGTGGTCGTGATCAGCACGATCAACGACGACGGCAGCCCCAACCTCGCCCCGATGTCGTCGGCCTTCTGGCTCGGCTGGCGCTGCGTGCTGGGCTTGGGGGCGGCCTCGCAAACGGCGCGCAACCTGCAGCGTGAGCGCGAGTGCGTGCTGAACCTGCCGTCGCAACACGAAGTCGGTTTCGTCGACCGGCTGGCGCTGACGACCGGCGCCAACCCGGTGCCGCCGGCCAAGGCCGCGCGTGGCTATCGCCATGCGCACGACAAGTTCGCCACATCGGGCTTTTCACCCGTGCCGTCAGAGACGGTGGCGCCGCCGCGGGTGCACGAATGCCCGGTGCAGTTGGAGGCCGTGGTCGAGGCCGTTCACGGCGTCGGCGACGACGACGCGATGCTGCGCGGCCGGGTGCTGAACATCGAGGTGCGCATCCAGCGCGTGCACCTGCACCCGTCGATCCTGATGCACGACCGCCCCGACCATGTCGACCCCGACAAGTGGCGGCCGCTGATCATGAGCTTCCAGAAGTTCTACGGCCTGGCCGACGGGCAGTTGCACACCTCCGCGCTGTCCTCGATCCCCGAGGCGATGTACCGCAGCCCCGACGTGGACCGGGCACGCCGGGCCGACACCTCGGCCACGCCCGCCTGAACCTGCGCAAAGGTCGCGAGGCGACCACCGAGACCGTCGCAGCCAAAGCGGCCGGGCAAGAAAAAACGGGCTAGACGCCGAAGCATCTAACCCGTTGATCCATTTCTTATTGTTTGGTGCGGCTGGCAGGATTCGAACCCACGACCCCTTGGTTCGTAGCCAAGTACTCTATCCAACTGAGCTACAGCCGCTGAGCCATGCACTATAGCATGGATTTTTCTTTTGTCTCAACTTTCGTGTTGCGATGCACTAAGGCGACACCGAATCAGTCGATCGCAGCCGCGCGCTGGTCGTAGCTGTGGGCGTGTTCTTCGTGCCCTTCTTCGCGCGCGATCGCGGCCAGGCAACGCAGCGCTTGGCGGCGCACCGGCGACGGCAGGCTCGATGCCGACGCGGTCTGCTCCAGCGGGCGGCGGGCCTTGCCCCACAGCTGGCGGTCAGCGAAGGCCATGCCGGCCGCGGCCACCAGCGCAGGCTCGTGGCCGTGCACCGCGAGCGCAGATTCGATGCGCGGCAACCAGTCGCTGCCGACACCGGGCGCGCAGTCGACCAGCGCCAGCGCGAGCTCGCGGCGCGCATCAGGGCCGGCGGTGGCGATCGCGTCCCACGAGGGCTGTAGCCAGGTGCGCCCCTGCGCGGCATGGCCCATCGATTGGGCGCGGCGCGCGGCACGCGCGACGACGAACGCGTCGCGCCGGTCGTCGGCATCGAGTTGCGACCAGACGCGGCGCAGCTGGTCGAGATCGAACGCCTGGTCGATCGCCTCGATCGCCAGCGAGCGCAGCAATGACTGGGCGGCCGGCGCCGAGAAACCCTGGTGCTTGGCCAGCAGGCGCGCGGTCTGCAGGGCGTCCAGCGGGCGGCGCTGCTGGCGCGCGGCCTGCAGCTTCAGGCGCAGGGCCTGGGTGCGGCGCGCCACGCCAGGTGGCAGCTCGGCCAGCAGCGCGAGGCCACGTTCGGCGTCGCGGTCTTCGAGCGCCCACTCGGCGCTCAGCAGTTGCAGGCCGTCGAACGCGGTGCCGCTGCCGATGCGCCCACGCACCAGGGCCAGCGCCGCGTTGACGTGTTCGTCGCGGGCCTTCTTGTCTTGCAGGCGGTGCAGGCCCGAGGCCGCCACCATCTCGGCCAGCACGGTGAACTGCAGGTCGCTGCGCAGGCCGCTGCTCAGCGCCTGCAGGTCGAGCGCGCGCTGGGCCGCACGTTGCGCCCGCGCATAACGCGCGGCGAACAGCTCGGCCAGCGCCTCGCGCAGCGCGGCACCGGCAGCGCGCTCACGCTTTTGCTCGCGCCATTCGCGCGCCCGGGTCGGCAAGCTCAGCAGCGACTGGGTGGCCTGCAAGCCGGCGAAGACGATGAAGACTGCCGCCAGCAGCACGAACAGGAACAGGTTGAGCGAGAGGTCGACCCGCACCGTGCCGTAGAACACCGACACCAGCGCGTCGTTGCGCCCCAGCACCGTGGCGGTGACCACCGCCGCGGTGAACAGCAACACCAGCCAGATGACCGAGCGCATGCAGCCTTCGCCCTTGCTAGCGCCCGGCCGAGGCCGCAGCCAGCGCGGCCAGGGTCTCGTCGGGTCGGGGCAGGTTGACCTGGCGCGTCTGCGAGGCCACCTGGCGCAGCAGTTCGGACGTGGTGTTGACGCGTCGCGAGCTGCGGTCGAAGTAGCGCTCGAGCGAGGTCTGCGCCTGCGCCAGGTCGCTCTGCGCCTGATCGAACTGGCGCGACAACAAGGCCAGCCGCGCATTCAGCAGGCGCAGCTTGAGGTTCTCGCGCAGGAAGTAGGCCTGCTCGGGTGCGACCAGCATCGCCTCGGGTTGGTCGATGCGCGTCACGCGCACCAGCGAACGCACCTCGGCCCAGGTTTCGGTGGCCACACGCTGCCAGGCCTGGTCGATCATGCCCAGCCAGTCTTCTGCCTGGCGCCGCACGGCAGAGGCGGACGGATCTCGCATCGGCGCCGAGGCCACCGGGGCTGGCGCCACCGCCGCCTTGCGTTCGGGGTTCACCAGCATCGGCAATTCATCGACCTGGCGCACCGCCTCGTCGAGCTTGATCGACAGGCTGGGCACATCGGCCACCGTGACGGCGCGGGCACGGTCGAGGTCGCGCGCGACCGCGCGGCGCACCCGCTCGAGCCGAGGCTGGTTGTAGCGCGCCAGGCGTTCATCGGCCTGGCGCAGCACCGCCACCATCGGCTCGGCACTGCCGGTGATGGCCGACTGCTGCTGCGCCACGCGCAGGCCCGCTTCGACGTCGGCCAGCACGTTTTCATCGCGCGAGCGCGACAGCGACTGGATCAGCTCTTCGACCTGCGTGCGCTGCAGCGCCGATTCGGCCACCCGGGCCTCGACCAGCGCCAGCTTGGCCGCGACATCGGCGGCCGCGTCGTGCGCCTGGCGCGCCAGCAAGCGCGCTTCGGTGGACTGATCCTGGCTGCTTTGCTGGCGCCGCACCAGCTCTTGTTCGAGCGACTTGACACGCTGCTGCGTGCTCCACACCAGCGATAGGCTGGCGACACTCAACACGGTCAGCGCCAACGCCCCCAGCGGCCACATCAGGCTGCGCGCGGGCGAAACCGCCGGGCTCGGCGGGGGGGCCACGGCAGCCGCAGCAGGCGCCGCGGACACCGGTTCAGTGGCGCCGGGCACCGGCGTAGACGAGGGCAATTCAGGGGCGTTCACGGGTGCGCGGATTGTATCGACGGGCCTTGTTCACCAGAGGTGGGCGCGGCTTCTGCGCCACAGTGCCTGGGCCATGGCGCAGCCAAGATGAGCGTCTAGGCAGACAGCGTGCCCAGGGCCTCGGCCACCGCCTCGGGCGTCGGTTTCAGCTCGATCACCTGGCCAAAACCCAGTGCGCGTGCGCGCTCGGCAATGCGGGGGTGCGAGGCCATGGCCAGCGCGCCAGACCAGTCGGCGCCGGGCGCCAGGGCGGCCAGATGATCGATCGACTCGGAGCTGCTCAGCAACCAGGCATGGGCGGCGGGTTGCGCCAGCGCACGCGCCAGCAAGGCCTGTTCGTCGGGATTCAGGCGGGGCGCACCGCGCGCATACGACTGGACGAAGCCGACCCGCGCGCCGGCCGCGCGCAGCTGCGTGGCGAGCCAGTCGCGCCCGCCCTCGCCGCGAACAATGCCCACGCGTTGGCCGGCCCAGTCACGCATCGGCGCCAGCACGGCCCACAAGGCCTCGGAGTCGAACTGCGCCGCGTCTTCGGGCGGCGCGACGATCAACCCCGGCGGCACGCCCGCGGCGCGCAGCACGGCCACGGTGCCGGGGCCGGTGGCGGCGGCCAGTGCGCCCTCGGGCCAGCGCCAGCCGGCCGGCAAGGCATCGAACAGGCCACTCGCCGCGTTCGGGCTGACGAACATCACCAGCGCAGCCGGCTGGAACGGGCCGCCGGCCGCGAGGCCGGCAAACCACAGGCGCAGCGCCGCGGGGTCGGGCGCGGGGCCGATGTCGATCAGCGGCAGCAGCTCGGCCTGCACGCCCAGCGCACGCAGCCGCTGCTGCCAGGCCGCACCCTGCGCCCGCGGGCGCGTCACCAGCGCACAGCGGGCCGGCGCGGGGGTCGGGCTCATCCGCCCAGCGGGGCCAGGTAGCGCGACGCGCCGGCGTCGCGCAGGCGCCCCGCGGCCAGCCGGCCCAGCGCCTCGGCCGCGTCGGTGTCGGCCACCTCGGCCTGCATCTCGGCCTTCAGCAAGGGCAGCAAGGTGTTTTCGGCATCACCCAAGGCGACCGCCAGGTGCATCTGGCCCGGCGATGGCCAGGTCGCATGGGCCGCCAGCGGCACCGAGCAGCTGCCGCCGAGCGAGCGCGACACCGCGCGCTCGGCGTGCGTGGCCAGCCAGGTGGGCGAGTGGCTCAGCCGCGCCAGCGCTTGCTGCAGCGGCTCGTCGTCTTCGCGCACCTCCAGGCCCAGCGCGCCCTGCCCGGCCGCCGGGATCATCTGCACGACGTCGAACAGCGCGCGGATGCGATTGGCCAGGCCCAGGCGCTTGAGGCCGGCGGCCGCCAGCACGATGGCGTCGTAGCCGCCTTCGTCGAGCTTGCGCAGCCGGGTGTCGAGGTTGCCGCGCAAGGGCTCGATGCGCAGGTCGGGCCGCAAGGCCTTCAGCTGCACCACCCGGCGCAGGCTGGACGTGCCGACGCAGGCGCCCTGCGGCAAGGCGCTCAACTGGTCGTAGTGGTTCGAGACGAAGGCGTCGCGCGGGTCTTCGCGCTCCAGGATCGCCGCCAGCGCAAAACCGGGCGGCAGGTCCATCGGCACGTCTTTCAGCGAATGCACCGCCAGGCGGGCGTCGCCGTTCTCGAGCGCGGTCTCGAGCTCTTTCACGAACAGGCCCTTGCCGCCGACCTTGCTCAGGCTGCGGTCGAGGATCTGGTCGCCGCGGGTGGTCATGCCCAGCAGCTCAGCCCGCAGGCCCAGCTCGGCGGCAAGGCGGTCGCGCACGTGCTCGGCCTGCCACAGCGCCAGGCGGCTTTCGCGGGTGGCGATGACGACCGTGGGTTCGGCGGACGCGGGGGTGGGGGCGGTGTTGACGGGCATGGGCGAATTATGGCCACCCGGGGCGGCGCGACACGACCGTGATTTATGCGTCGGCGAGGCCCCAGAAGCCTGCTACGATCGCGCAGTGGTAATTTAGTTACCCCGTTTGGAGCCTCTATGCCTCGCGCCGCCCGCACCGCCCCGCCCTCGCCCGCCGCCGCACCAAAATCGCGCAAAACCGCTGTAGCGGTGAACGCCAAGAGCGATGCGGCAGAAAAGAACAAGCCGCTGATGGAGGATATCCGGTTACTCGGTCGCATCCTCGGCGACGTGATCCGTGAGCAAGAGGGCCGCGCCGCCTTCGATCTGATCGAGCGGGTGCGGCAGCTCTCGGTGGCCTACCGGCTGAAGAAAGACGCGTCGGCCGGCCGGGTGCTCGACCGCTTGCTGAAGAACCTGTCGGCCGACCAGACGGTCAGCGTGATCCGCGCCTTCAGCTATTTCTCGCACCTGGCCAACATCGCCGAAGACCGCCACCATGTGCGCCGGCGCATGCACCACGAGGCCGAAGGCCATCTGCAGGAAGGCTCGCTGGCCTTCTGCTTCGAGCGTCTGGCCCGTGCCGACCACCGCGGCGCCGACATCGCGGCGATGCTGCAACGGGCCTACATCTCGCCGGTGCTCACTGCCCACCCGACCGAGGTGCAGCGCACCAGCATCCTCGACGCCGAGCGCGCCATCGCCACGCTGATCACCCAGCGCGACGAGCTGCGCAGCGAGCGCGACCGGCAGGAGAACGAGCAACTGATCCGCGCCCGCGTGACCCAGCTGTGGCAGACCCGCATGCTGCGCTATGCCAAGCTGCGCGTGTCCGACGAGATCGAGAACGCGCTGTCGTACTACCACGCGACCTTCCTGCGCCAGATCCCGCGCATGTACCGCGAGATCGAGCAGGCGCTGCCCGGCCACGAGGTGCCGCCGTTCTTTCGCATGGGGCACTGGATCGGCGGCGACCGCGACGGCAACCCCAACGTGACCGCCGAAACGCTGAACCTGGCCTTGTCGCGCCAGGCCGAGACCGCCCTGCGCCACTACCTGACCGAGGTGCATTCGCTCGGCGCCGAGCTGTCGATGTCGGCCATGCTGGCGCCGGTGCCGCCCGAGATGCAGGCGCTGGCCGCGCGCTCGCCGGACAAGAACCCGCACCGCGAGGACGAGCCCTACCGCCGCGCGCTGATCGGCGTGTACGCCCGCCTGGCCGCGACGCTGCACGCGCTAACGGGCACCGAGGCGCTGCGCCATGCGGTGGCGCCGCAAGACCCCTACGCCAGCGCCGAAGAGTTCGCCGCCGACCTGGACGTGATCGAACAGTCGCTGCGCTTTCACCATGCCGAAGCATTGGTCGCACCGCGCCTGGCGCCGCTGCAGCGCGCGGTGCAGGTGTTCGGTTTCCACCTGGCCACCGTCGACCTGCGCCAGAGTTCGGACCAGCACGAGCTGGTGGTGGCCGAGCTGCTGCGCGTGGCCCGCATCGAGCCCGACTACGCCGCGCTGAGCGAAGACGAGCGCCGCGCCCTGCTGCTGCGCCAGCTCGACGACGCGCGCGGCCTGCGCGTGCGCGGCGCCGACTATTCGCCGCTGGCGCAAAGCGAGCTGGCGATCTTCGAAGCCGCCGCGGTGGGCCGCGCACGCTTCGGCGCCCACGCGATCCGCCACTACATCATCTCGCACACCGAGACGGTGAGCGACCTGCTGGAGGTGCTGCTGCTGCAGAAGGAAACCGGCCTGCTGCAGGGCACCTTGAACGACCACGCCCGCGCGGCGCTGATCGTCGTGCCACTGTTCGAGACCATCGCCGACCTGCGCAACGCCGTCGACATCATGCGCGACTTCTACGCCCTGCCCGGCATCACCGCGCTGGTGGCGCGCGGCGGCGGCGAGCAGGACGTGATGCTGGGCTACTCGGACAGCAACAAGGACGGCGGCTTCTTCACCAGCAACTGGGAGCTCTACCGCGCCGAGATCGCGCTGGTCGAGATGTTCGACACCTTGGAAGCAGAGCACAACATCAGGCTGCGTCTCTTCCACGGCCGTGGCGGCACCGTCGGCCGCGGCGGTGGCCCCAGCTACCAGGCCATCCTGGCGCAGCCCCCGGGCACCGTGAAGGGCCAGATCCGCCTGACCGAGCAAGGCGAGGTGATCGCGTCGAAATACGCCCACCCCGAGATTGGCCGGCGCAACCTCGAGACGCTCGTGGCCGCCACGCTCGAAGCGAGCCTGCTGCACCCGACCAAGGCCGCGCCCAAGGCTTTTCTCGAAGCGGCCGAGAGCCTGAGCCAGGCCAGCATGGCCGCCTACCGCCACCTGGTCTACGACACCGACGGCTTCACCGACTACTTCTTCGCCGCCACGCCGATCCGCGAGATCGCCGAGCTGAACATCGGCTCGCGGCCCGCGTCACGCAAGGCCACGCGCGCGATCGAAGACCTGCGCGCGATCCCCTGGGGTTTCTCGTGGGGCCAGTGCCGCGTGGCGCTGCCGGGCTGGTGCGGCTTCGGCTCGGCGGTCGAAACCTTCCTCGGCGAAGGCGCCGGGCGCGCGGCCAGGCTGGACCTGCTGCAGCGCATGCACAGGCAATGGCCGTTCTTCCGCACGCTGCTGTCCAACCTCGACATGGTGCTGGCCAAGAGCGACGTGCGCATCGCGCAGCGTTATGTCGAGCTGGTCGAGGACAAGCGCCTGGGCAAGCGCATCTTCACCGCCATCCGCACCGAGTGGGACAAGACCCACGACGCACTGGCGCTGATCACCGGCGAGGGCGAGCGGCTGCAAAGCAACCCGGCGCTGGCCCGCTCGATCGAGCACCGCTTCCCCTACCTCGACCCGCTGAACCACCTGCAGGTCGAGCTGATGCGGCGCTACCGCAAGCGCCCCAAGGGCGAGACGGTCGACCCGTCCAACGACCGCGTGCAGCGCGGCATCCACCTGTCCATCAACGGCATCGCCGCCGGCCTGCGAAATACGGGTTGAACCCCACCCAGGCGCGCGAAGCGCCGCCGCCCCTCAAGTGGCGTGCGCGGATCCGGCTCTGCCGGTCCGCTGCGCGAGCCCCCTCGGGGGGCAGGGCCCGGCAGGGCCCGTGGGGGCCTCACTTTTCTTGCTGGCGCTGCAACGCGCGGCGCGCGGCCTGCATCTCGTTGCCGTTGCTGACCAGCGCGAACGAGGCTTCGACCCGGCGGTAGGTTTCGCAGGCCTGGGCCATCGTCATCGGGCCCGGCTGGTCGAAGCCGAAGTTGGTTTCTTCGACGAAGGCCTCGCTCAGCGCACGCTGCTCTTCGGCCAGGGCGTCGACCCGCTCGGCCGGCCAGCCGCTGCGGCGCGCCAGGCCGATGCCGATGCCGTGTTCCATCAAGGTGTCGCCGTGCTCGATCATCAGCCCGGCCACCGCGCCGCATTCGGCCCGCCGCTGCGGCGCGGCCAGCGCATCGGTCGAACACAGGCGCGAAATCGCCAGCAGGCCGTTGTTGACCAGCAGGCTGCCCACGCCGATCAGGTCGGCGGCCAGCACCTGGCGCTCCACCGGCGGCAAGGCCTGCAGAACGGTGCTGTTCGACAAGGGCATCAGGTCGCTCCAGATCAGGCGGCTGCCACGGCTTTGCGCCGCGCGGCTGAGCGCCTCGCGCGCGGTGCGGTTGTCCGAGCGCTCCAGCGCCTCGGCCGCCACCGCGAGCCAGGCCTGCACGTTGTCCGGGTCGACCGCGGCCCAGCGCGCCGGCGACATCGACGAGCAGGCCGCCGCGTGCTCGGCCGGCGCGGTGTCGCACAGCTGCGTGGCCAAGGCCGCCACGCGCGGGTCGTTGCTGCTCAGGGCCTCGCTGACCAGCGCCAGGTAGGTGTCGGCATCGGGCGGCCCTTCGACATCGTTGGCGCGCGCCATCAGCAAGCGGCCGGCAATGCGCTCGAAGGCCTCGGGCGACGCCGCCAGCAACTGGCCGGCATGGGCCAGCGCCGTGGGCCGCAGGCGGCGAAACACCTTGTCGATCGCATCGGCCGGCTTGCCCGCCAGCGCGCGCCACGGCGGCGGGCAACCCGGGTCGACCGGGCCGGCGGCGGGTGCGGCGTCCGGCTCCGAGGCGGCGCTCGCGCCGGGCAGCGGCGCAGACGCCGCCTGGCTGGCCATCACCGCATGCTGCGTCGCCTCGGCCACGCTGGACAAGGCCTGCACCACCGAATCGTCGGCCGGATCGGCTTGCTGCCACCAGCGGTAGCCGGCGGCCCCCAAGCCCAGCAACAGCACCAATGCCAGCAGCGCCCAGCGACGGGCTCGTGCGGCCGGCTCGGTCACCGGGCCGTCAACCGGCACGCGCCAGCACCTCGCGCACCTGCGGCAACTGGCGGCGCGACACCGCCAGCCACTCGCCGATCGGGTCGACCTGCACCGCCCAGCTCTCGCCGGCCTCTTCGGCCTCGGCGCCCGGCAGCGCGCGCCGCTCCAGCGCACGCACCGCCGACTTGGCCACCAGCATGCTGCGGTGGATGCGCACCACCGCGCTGCCCAGGCGTTGTTCGAGGTCGGTCAGCGCATCGTCCAGCACGTAGCGGTGCTTGGTGGTGCACAGCGTCACGTACTTCATCTCGGCCCGCAGGTACACCACCTCGGACACGGGGATGCGCAGCACGCGGCCCCGGTCGCTGACGACCAGGGTCGGCGCCTCGGCGGCCGGCACGCTGGCCACGGGCGGCGACAACGACGCGCGCCCCAGGCGGTGTTCGACCCGGCCCAGCGCCTCTTGCAGGCGGGCGCGCCGCACGGGCTTGGTCAGGTAGTCGACCGCATCGACCTCGAAGGCCTGCAGCGCGTGCTCGGCATGCGCGGTCACCAGCACCACCGCGGGTGCAGGCTGCTGCTCGCGCAGCTTGCGCGCGAGGCTGATGCCGTCCATGCCGGGCATGTGGATGTCGAGCAGCACCGCGTCGACCGGCTGGCGCGCCAGGGCATGCAGGGCCTCGGCCGCGCTGCCGGCCTCGTCGACCACCGTCACCGCGGGGCGAACACAATCGGCCAGCAGGCTGCGCAGGCGCATGCGGGCCAGCGGCTCATCGTCGACGATCAGTACACGCAAACGGTCCATGGTGCAGACGATTGTCGGCGCTGGGGGCGGGTGCTGCCAGCGTGAAAAGAAAGCAGCGGTTGCATCGGTTGCCGGGGTTCAGCAGGGCAGGCCGATGCTGACGCGAAAGCGCCCGTCCTCGGTCAGGCCGCAGCGGAAATCGGCGTCCAGGTCGTGCATCAGGCGCAGCCGCTCGCGCACGCTCGCAATTCCGATGCCATGGCCCGGCCGCGACGGGCCGGGGGCGACGGTGTTGGTGACCGAGATCAGCACGCGGTCGCGGCGGCGCCGGGTGCGGATCTCGATCGTGCCGCCCTTGTCGGCCGGCTCGATGCCGTGGCGCACCGCGTTCTCGACCAGCGGCTGCAGCGCCAGCGGCGGCAGCTTGGCGGCGGCGGCGTTGGCGTCCAGATCCCATTCCACCTCGAGCCGACGAGGGCCAAAGCGAAGTTGCTCGATCGCCAGGTAGCGGCGCGCCAGCTCGATCTCGGCACCGACGGTGGTCGCCTGGTCGAGCGCGCCCAGCGCCGCGCGGAACAGGTCCGACAGGTCTTCCAGCACCTCTTCGGCCCGCTTCGGGTCGAGCTGCACCAGCGTGATCGCGGTGTTGAGCGTGTTGAACAGAAAGTGCGGGCGGATGCGGGTCTGCAGATCGGCCAGGCGCGCGGCCGCGGCGGCGGGCAAGCGCGCGCGCTGGCGCCAGCGCTCGGACTGGAACACCAGCGTCGCCAGCAAGGCCCCGGTCAAGGCCGGCGCAATCGCGTGGGTGCTGCCCGGTGCCATACCCACCGAGGCCATCGGCCACCACAGCATCAGCGCGGCCACCGCCCCCAGCGTGGACGCCGCGGCCACCTGCACCGCCGGCGCCGCGCGGGCAATCAAGTGGCGGGCGGCGCACGCCATCAAGACCCACAGCAAGGTGGCCGGCACCGCCACCGTGGCCGCACCGGACAGATCGGCCAGCCAGCTGCCCGGGCCGTGCGCACCGAACATCAGGCCCACGCCGAGCACCACGATGACCAGCAGCATCGCGCGCAGCAAGGTGCCGCTGCGGCACAGTTGCAGCGCCTCGGCCATCGAGGCGTCGGGGGCGGTGACGGCCTCGCGCAGATCGTCGAAAAGGGTGCTCGCCCCGGTGTCGTGCATGCGTTTCACGGGGCTCATTCTGGCCGCGCCGCTCGCTCGCGGGCCGCGTGACTCCTAGAATCAGTGGTTTCCCTGATCACCCTCCTACCCCATCGCAGGCGCTTCATGAGTAGCAATCAGCTGGATAAGAAGTCACAAGCTTGGTCGGCCCTGTTCTCCGAGCCGATGAGCGAACTGGTCAAGCGCTACACCGCCAGCGTGTTCTTCGACCAGCGCCTGTGGCGGGCCGACATCGAGGGCAGCCTGGCCCACGCCGGCATGCTGGCGCGCCAGGGCATCATCAGCGCGCAAGACCTGGCCGACATCGAACGCGGCATGGCGATGGTCAAGGCCGAGATCGAGAACGGCGAGTTCATCTGGAAGCCCGAGCTCGAAGACGTGCACCTGAACATCGAGGCCCGCCTGACCCAGCTGGTGGGCGACGCCGGCAAGCGCCTGCACACCGGCCGCTCGCGCAACGACCAGGTCGCCACCGACGTGCGGCTGTGGCTGCGCAGCGAGATCGACGCGATCGCGCCGCTGCTGGCCGACATGCAGCGCGCGCTGCTGGCCGTGGCCTCGCACCACACCGAAACGGTGATGCCCGGCTTCACCCACATGCAGGTCGCGCAACCGGTGAGCTTTGCGCACCACATGCTGGCCTATGTGGAGATGTTCGCCCGCGACGCCGAGCGGCTGGCCGACGTGCGCAAGCGCGTCAACCGCCTGCCGCTGGGCGCCGCCGCGCTGGCCGGCACCAGCTACCCGCTGGACCGCGAGAGCGTGGCGCAGGCACTGGGCTTCGACGGCGTGTGCCAGAACAGCCTGGACGCCGTGAGCGACCGCGACTTCGCGATCGAGTTCAGCTCGTTCGCGACGCTGGTGATGATCCACGTCTCGCGCCTGGCCGAAGAGATCGTGCTGTGGATGAGCCAGAACTTCGGCTTCATCGACCTGTCGGACCGCTACTGCACCGGCTCGTCGATCATGCCGCAGAAGCGCAACCCCGATGTCGCCGAGCTGGCGCGCGGCAAGAGCGGCCGCGTGGTCGGCCACCTGATGGGCCTGATCACCTTGATGAAGGGCCAGCCGCTGACCTACAACAAGGACAACCAGGAAGACAAGGAGCCGCTGTTCGACACCGTCGACACGGTGAAGGACACGCTGCGCATCATGGCCGAGATGGTGGGCGGCGAGGTCGATGCCAACGGCACCCGCAGCGGTGGCCTGAAGGTCAAGGCCGAGGCGATGCAGCAGGCCGCGCGCCGCGGTTACGCCACCGCCACCGACCTGGCCGACTACCTGGTCAAGAAGGGCCTGCCGTTCCGCGACGCCCACGAGGTGGTCGCCCATGCGGTGAAAGAAGGCCTGAAGCTCGGCGTCGACCTGTCGGACTTGCCGCTGGCCACGCTGCAGGGCTTTCACGCCTCGATCGGCGACGACGTGTTCGAGGTGCTGAGCCTGACCGGCTCGCTGAACGCCCGCAATGTGATCGGCGGCACCGCGCCGCAGCAGGCGCGGGCGCAGATCGAGCGCCACCGCGCCCGCCTGGGCGCGTGACGCCGCTGCCGGCCGCTCCGCGCCGCCGGCCGTGCATCAATCCTCGATCTTGATCCGCTCGGCGAGCACGACCGTGCCGTCGGTGGACAAGCGGCCCCGCACCTCGACCTTCTTGTCGTTGGCCAGATCGGCCTCGCTGAGGTTGTCGTCGAACACGGCGTCGGTGTAGTCGATCAGCTGGCCGCGCAGCACGAAGGTCTTGGCCTGCGTGTCCAGCAGCGAGATGCGGCCGCTCAATTCGAGGTCGCGGCCACCGCCATCATCGTCGCCACCGTCGTCGCCGCTGCCTTTGACCTCCAGCTTGGTCGCCATCAACACCCCGGCGTTGATGGTGCCCTCCACCTCCACGCGCAGGCCGGCGGCCAGCGTGGCACCGGCCGGCTCGATGCGGGCCGACGAGGCATTCACCGTCAGGCCGGACATCGTGAAACTGGCGTTCGAGGTGAAGGTGGCGATCACGCTTTCGATCTCGGCCTCGCTGCCTTCGGCCGGGCGCGAGCGACCGTCGTCGAAGCGGCCGACCACCCAGCGGCCGTTGCCGTCGACCTGGGTCTGCAGCTGCAGCCGCAGGGTCTGACCGTTGGCCAGGTCGGCCGGGGCGATGCCCTCGGCGTAGCTGAAGCCGGCGCCGCCCATGCGGAAGGTGTGCTGGGTCTTGTCGAGCTGGCTCACCACGCCGCGCAGCTTGTAGGCCGACGGCGCGGCCTTCAGCTCGATGCGCTGCGCCGCGTAGACGCCCGTGACCGGGTCGAGGATCGCGTACACCTGCAAGGTGCTGCCCAGCGTCACCGCGGCCTGGCCGCCGGCCAGCGCGTCGTCGAACACGGTGGACGAGGTCACGCGCACCGTCTGGCCGAGCAGGCCGATGTGCTGCGCCAGCAGGTCGTTGGTGGTGACCGGGCCGATCAGGTCACTGCCCACGTGCACCGCGGTGGCCACCGCGGTGGCCAGGGTCTGGTCGATGGCGCCGGCGTCCACCCGCACCGTCATGCCGAGCTTCAGGTCGGTGGGGGCCAGGCTGTGGCCCTCGTCGTCGCTGATCTGGGCCCGGCTTTCGTCGAAGTGCACGCCGTTGACGACGATCGAGCCATAGCCGGCGATCGGGCCTTCGCTGTAGCTGACCGAGCCCGTGCCCTGCCCCTCGACACCGCCGCAGGCGTGCAGCAAGGCCGCCGTGACGGCCAGCAAGGCCCCGGCCAGGGCACGGCCTGTCGAGGCGGGCAGAAAACGCATCCAACGGTTCATCAAGAGTCTCCTGCCGGCGGCGGCGGGTCGCCTTGTGGCGGCACCGCCGGGTCCGGCTGGTGGTAGCTGTACAGGCCGATCAGCACACGCTGTGCTGCTTCGACCGGGGGATCGTTCGCTGGGCCTGCCGCGCCGTCGGCGCCCGCGTCGATCAGGCGTTCGAGCGCGGGCACCAGGCTGTCGAAGGCCAGCTTCCATTGGGCGGCCACCAGTTGCCGCACGGCTTGAAGTGCGTCAAATGGCACGCCGCTGGCGACGATGGCCTGCTCGAAATGCTGGCGCCCGTCGCCCAGCACATTGGCCACCGCGCCCGACAGATGGCCGCCGACGTTGGCGCCCAGGATGCGCAGCGAGCGCGGCAGGTCGCCGCGCGGCACCAGCGCGTCCTTGGTCGGCGCCACCTCGTCGCTGGCCTCAGTCCACTGCGCGTAGCCCAGGCGCTGCATCTCGCTCAGCAGGCTGCGGGGGTGCACGTCGCTGGTGATCTCGCGCGCCAGCGTCTCGAAACTGGGCCGCGGGCCCTGGCGCGGCAGCGCCCTCGGCTGGCCGGCCACGTCGCGGTACAGCGGGTTGGTCAGCCAGTGGGCATAGACCTCGCCGGCCAGCGAGCGGCGCGGCCGTGCCTGCTCGAGGTGGGCGTTGACCAGCCGGGTGACCTCGCGCCGGTTGATGCCGGTGGCGGTGCTGATCCGGCTGACTTGGCGGTGCGGCAGGCCGCCCGGGTGGGCCTCACGCGCCGCCTGCACGAAGGCCGTCTTCAGCCGCTCTTCGACCTCGCTGAACTGCACGCCGCGGGCCACGGCCAGGCGCGCCAGCGGCGCCAGCAGGGCGTTGACGGCTTCCAGCACGGCTTGCTGATCCGGCGGCAGGGAGGATTCGGTGGGTTCGGACATCGGCCTGGACATCGCATCAGAACAAATGTGCGCTTTGCCCAGGCGGAATGCTAACCCGCCCGGCCGGTGCCTGGTGGCGCCGTGGCCGGGCGGGTGCTACCGATCAGTCCTCGAGCGAGATGCGCGTCGCGTCGAGGTGGGTGCCGTCGGCCGACAGGTTGCCCTTGACCTCGACCTTCACATCGACGGCCAGCCCGGTGTCGGCCAGGCCGCGCCACTCGGTGGTGTCGGTGTAGGCCACCACCACGCCGCGCAGCGTGAAGGTGTGGGCCAGCGCGTCGACCGCGGTGATCGCGCCGTGCAGCTCATAGTCTTCGCCGCGCTCGTGCTCCTGCTCCTCGTCTTCGACGTGCACCTTGGTGGCCATTAGCACGCCGCCGACGATCGCACCCTCGACCTCGACCCGCGCGCCGAGCACCACGCCGGCCTGCCCGTCCGGGAAAGTGGCGTTGCGGGCGTCGACGGCCAGCCCATCGAGGCTGAACTGGGTGGCCGAGGTCCAGGCCGTGATCAGGCCGGTCATCTCGGCTTCGCTGTGGTCTTCGTGCTCACGCTCGCCGTTGTCCACGCGGGTGGCGATCCACTGCCCGCCGGCCGCGGTCGTCTGCAGCCGCACACGCACCCGAACGCCGTTGGCCAGTTGCGGCGTCACCTCTGCCGCGCTGGCGTAGTTGATCGTTGCCGCACCGATCTGGAAGGTGTGGCCGGCCGCGTCCAACGCCGCCACCAGGCCGCGCAGCTTGAACTCCGACGGCGCGCCGGCAGCTTCGATGCGGGTGGCCCGGTACAGGCCCTGCGCCGCGTCAAACTGGGCATGCACTTCGAGCACCTGGTCGACCTGCACGCCGGCCAGGCCGCCCGTCAGCTGGTCGTCGAAGACCGTGCGCGCACCCACCGCCACCTGCTGCCCCAGCACCGTCAGGCGCTGGCCGGCCAGGTCGATGGCCGACACCGGGCCGACCAGTTCGCTGCCGAAGCGGATGCGGGTGGCCACGCCGTGGCCGCTGGCGCGGTCGACCGACGAAGCTTCGATCTCGACCTGCGCGCCGAGCTTGAGGTCGTCGCGGCCGTGGCGCCCACCGTCGTCGTCGACCACCTCGGCGCCGCTGTCGTCGAAGCGCACGCCGTTGACGATCACCGAGCCGAAGCCGCTGATGGCGCCGCTGGTGAACGACGAAGCCGCCTGCGGCGGCGGGTTGGTGTCGGGCGGCGTGGCCCCACCGCCGCCACCGCAGGCGGCAACCACCACGGCCAGCACGGCGGCGCTGCCGGCGGCCGGCAGCAAGCGGGCACCGCGGCCGAGGGCGGCAACGGCGCGGGCGATCACGTTGATTTGGCGAGACATCTGAGGGCTCCTTCCACAAGCGGTTTCGTACAAGCCACAGAGGTGGTGGTGGCCGGATCCGTACATCGACCCGAAAAAACATCCAGCCCTCGGCATGGCTTCACTATAAATGTGCAATTCGCCCATTTCAAGCGAAATCCGCTGCACCCTGGCTGGCGAGTAGGTGCTGGCGGGGCCATCGTTCGCCGGGCCCCCTGTCCAACGGCGGCGTTCGTACTGATAATCCATACAGCCATCTGCCTGTATGTCGACACGCCGCCGCCTCATCGCCCACCTCGACATGGACGCCTTCTATGCGTCGGTCGAGCTGCTGCGTTACCCCGACCTGCGCGGCCGGCCGGTGGTGGTGGGCGGTGGCCGGCGCCACCAGCCCGAAACCCTGCCCGACGGCACGCGCCGCTACTCGCTGCTGCGCGACTACACCGGCCGCGGCGTCATCACCACCTCGACCTACGAGGCCCGCGCGATGGGCGTGTTTTCGGCCATGGGCACGATGAAAGCCGCCGCGCTGGCGCCCAACGCGGTGCTGCTGCCGGTCGACTTCGAGCAGTACCGCCTGTACTCGCGCAAGTTCAAGGCCGCGGTGGCCGAGCTCGCGCCGGTGATCGAAGACCGTGGCATCGACGAGATCTACATCGACCTGACCGACGTGCCCGGCGCACAAGACACCGTCGGCCACGACCCGCTGGGCGGCGTGCGCGCGCTGGCGCTGGAGATCAAGAACAACGTCAAGCGCGTGACCGGCGGCCTGACCTGCTCGATCGGCGTCACGCCGAACAAGCTGCTGTCCAAGATCGCATCCGAGCTGGACAAGCCCGACGGCCTGACCGTGCTGACGATGGACGACCTGCCGACGCGCGTCTGGCCGCTGGCTGCGCGCAAGATCAACGGCATCGGCCCGAAGGCCGCCGCCAAGCTGGCCGAGCTGGGCATCCACACCGTTGGCGACATCGCCCAGCGCGAGCGCGACTGGCTGGTCGAGCGCTTCGGCCGCAGCTACGGCGCGTGGCTGAACGACGCCGCCTGGGGCCGCGACGACCGGCCGCTGGTGACCCACGGCGAGCCGGTCTCGATGAGCCACGAGACCACCTTCGACCGCGACCTGCACGCCAAGCGCGACCGGGCCGAGCTGGGCGCGATCTTCACCCAGTTGTGCGAGCGGCTGGCCGCCGACCTGTCGCGCAAGGGCTATGTCACGCAGACCGTGGGCATCAAGCTGCGCTTCGACGATTTCAAGAGCGTCACCCGCGACCTGACGCTGCCCGAGCCGACCGCCGATGCCGCCGCCATTCGACGCGCCGCCGGCGAATGCCTGAAGCGGGTCGACCTGAGCCGGCGCCTGCGGCTGCTGGGCGTACGTGGCGGCAAGCTGATGACACCCGGCGAGTGGCAGGCGCGCCAGGCCCGCGCCGCGGCCAACCCCGGCCGCCGCGTCAAGCCGGCCGAAACGACTGTGGCGCAAGAGCCACCCGCGGCCTACAACCTGCCGTTGTTCGATTCCGCGGCAGACGAAGCCGTGTGAACAATGGCACACCCGAGCGCGTGGGGCTGACGAATCGGCCCGCTACCGCCCCCGGGCATGCATCCAATCGAGCGCAGTCGACGTAGGTCCGCTGGTCACCCTTGAGCGACCACCGGTTTCACTCTCTTTCCAGAGACCCTGCATGACCCGACACCTTGTGCCCACCCTCGCCGCCGCGCTGGCCCTGACCGCCAGCGCCGCCACCCAGGCAGAAGAACCGCCACCTCCATCACCCCCCCTCACCCACGGCAACGGCAAGCTGCTGCTGACCGGCGGCGTCAGCACGATCGATGGCGCGGCCGGCGGCGGCCTGACACCCTGGGCCGTGACCGCCAGCTACGCCACCGCCAACCAGTTCGGCGGCACCGCCCACGCCACCCGCGTGGTGACGCAGGACTACGCGATGAACGCCTATGGCGCCGCGCTCGGCATCGACGACCGCTTCGAGCTCTCGATCGCGCGACAAGACTTCGACACCGGCCCGACCGGCCCGGCCCTCGGCCTGCCCGGCCTGCACCTGAAGCAAGACATCATTGGCCTGAAGTGGCACTTTGCCGGCGACGCGGTGCTCGACAGCGACAGCTGGATGCCGCAGCTGGCGATCGGCCTCGAACACAAACGTGTCGACGCGGGCGGCCTTGAGCCCACGTTGAAGGCGCTGGGCGCCGACCTCAGCGGCACCGACCTGTACCTGAGCGCGACCAAGCTCTTTCTGGCCACCGGCGTGCTGGTCAACGGCACGCTGCGGGTGACCAAGGCCAACCAGAACGGCCTGCTCGGCTTCGGCGGCACCGAACACGACAGCTACAGCCTGCAGCCCGAGGTCTCGCTGGCCTGGCTGCTGCGCAAAGACCTGGCCATCGGCGTCGAGTACCGCGCCAAGCCCGACAACCTGAACCCGTCGATCCTGGCCGCGGGCCTGAAGGAAGACGACTGGGCCGATGTCTTCGTCGCCTGGGCACCGAACAAGCATGTGTCACTCACCGTGGCCTACGTCGACCTCGGCCACATCGTGCCGGCCGTCGTCGCCAAGCGCCAGACCGGCGCCTACCTGTCGGCACAACTCGCCTTCTGACGGAGCCCCACCATGCGAACCCTCTCCCGCTCCTTTCGCCTGCTGCTGGGCATGGGCCTGCTGGCCTGCGCCAGCCTGAGCCCGGCCCAGACGGGCACACCGCGCGACGACACCCTGTACCAGCAGCTCGGCGGGCAGCCCGGCCTGGTCAAGCTGATGGACAACTTCATGCAACGCCTGCTGGCCGATGCGCGCATGAACCCCTTCTTCAAGGACGTCGACCAGGCCCATGTGAAGGCCCAGCTGGTCGACCAGTTCTGCGAAGTCTCCGGCGGCCCGTGCCGGCTCAATGGCCCCGACATGAAGAAGGTGCACAGCGGCGTCGACATCACCCGCGCCGATTTCAACGCGCTGGTCGAGGTGCTGCAGCAGGCGATGGATGCGCAAGGCATTGCCTTCACCGCGCAGAACCGCCTGCTGGCCAAGCTGGCGCCGATGCACCGCGACATCGTCAACGTGCCTTGAGCGCGCGAGCCACCGCGCCCGAACCACCCTCGCCTTCCTCTTGCCTTTCGGACCCGACCATGCCGCTGAACCGCTTCTCACCCGCCCACACCGCCCTGGCCCTGCTGCTCGCCAGCCTGGGCACCGCCAGCCACGCCAGCACGGTGGACATCAGCGTGCTCGACCGCGACGGGCAGCCCGCCGCCGACGTGGTGCTGCTGCTGCAGGTGCCGGGTTATGCCTCGACCAAGCCGGCGCCGGCCCCGATCGTGATCGCGCAGCAGGACCTGCGCTACGTGCCCTTCCTGACGGTGGTGCCGGTGGGCAGCACGCTGCGCTTCGTCAACAAGGACAGCTACGACCACCACGTGCGCACCACGCCCAGCGGCACGCTCGGCAGCATCCCGTCGGTCGAGTCGTTCGAGCTGCGGCTGGACGCCTCGAAGGCGCCGCCCAGCAGCGGCAGCTACGGCAGCGACGACTACAAGACGCCCGCCGCGCCCAGCAAGAAATCTGGCGCGAGCTCGGCCGACGTCAAGGTCGAGCACGCCGGGCCGATCGGGCTGGGCTGCCACATCCACGGCTCGATGCGCGGCCAGGTCTACGTCAGCGCCAGCCCCTTCTTCGCCAAGACCGACGCCAAAGGCATCGCCCACATCGAAGGCGTGCCCGACGGCGCGGCCGAGCTGGTGGTCTGGCACCCGGACCAATTGCAGGACCAGGCACCGGTCAAGGTGCTGGTCGGCGGGGCCACCACCAAGGTCGACAGCACGCTGAACTTCACGCCCCGGCGCCGCCGCAGCTGAAGCCTGCACGCCGCCGCAGCGTGACACAAGTCGCGCCAACGGTGGCTTCGCAGCGGCAGGCACGCGCCTTGCGCGGCCTGCGCTTCATCCCCAGCCTGGTGCGGCCGAAACACCGAGTGCCTGGTCTTGCTGGCCGGGCTTGCCTCTTGCTGCCCGGCCCCATGCACCATTCCCCACGCGACCTGTCGATCGGCTACCGCCTCGGCCTGTGCTTTTCGCTGATCCTCGTGCTGATGATCGGCGTGGCCGGCGTGGCGCTCGGCAGCGCCCGCGCATCGCGCGACCAGCTGGTGCACATGGTGGTGGCCTCGAACGGCCGCTTGAGCGACCTCGAAGCGATGCGCCAGCACCTGGTGCGCCAGGGCATGTATGCGCAGCAGCTGGCCGTGGTCACGACGCACGACGCCTCGCTGGCCCGCATGCAGGACATCGAAGACGAAGCCCGCCGCTACCGCGACGTGGCCGCGCGCTTCGCCGCCACGCCGGCCAGCCCGGAAGAACATCTGTACCTGGTCGCGATGGCCGGCTATGCCGCGTCGGTGGTCGAGCCGCTGCAAGAGGCCCGCGAGAGCGTCAACGGCTTCAACCCGGGCCGCGCCGCGCGCATCCTGAATGCCGACGTGCTGCCGGTGCACAACCGCTGGCTGCAAGACCTGGACGCGCTGCTGCAGTGGCAGTACCGCAAGATCGAAATGGGCCTGCTGTCGTTCGACGACAACGCCAACCGCTCGGACGTCGCGATCCTGACGATCTCGGGCGTCGCGCTGCTGCTCGCGGCGGTGGTGGCCTGGTGGTTGACACGCAGCATCACGGTGCCGCTGCGCCAGGCCGTGCGTTTCGCCAACGCGGTGGCCGGCGGCAACCTGGCGGTCAGCGCACCGCCGGCCGGTGCCGACGAGCCCGGCCAGTTGCTGCGGGCGCTGGACAACATGGCGCTGCGCTTGAAAGACGCCCGCGAATCGATGCAACGGCTGGCCAACGAAGACGGCCTGACCGGCGCCGCCAACCGCCGCCACTTCGACGACCTGCTGCGCCAGGAGCACGCCCGCTCGCTGCGCCTGCGCCAACGCGGCGAGACGGTGCCGCAGCAATCGCACGTGTCGCTGCTGCTGCTCGATGTCGACCACTTCAAGCACTACAACGACCACTTCGGCCACCAGCAAGGCGACCGCTGCCTGCAGCGGATCGTCGATGCCATCCGCCAGTCGGGGCTGCGGCCGGACGACCTGGTGGCCCGCTACGGCGGCGAGGAATTCGCGCTGATCCTGCCCAACTGCTCGCTCGCCGGCGCCCGCGTGGTGGCCGAGCGGGTGCGTGCGGCGGTGGCCGCGCTGAAACTGCCCACCGACCTGCCCGAGCGGCCGCTGGTCAGCATCAGCATCGGTGTCGCCACCTTGACCGACGCTGCGAACCAGAGCACGGCCGACCTGGTGCGCTGGGCCGACGAAGCGCTGTACGAAGCCAAGCACGGCGGGCGCGACCGCGTGCACTGCAAGCAGCCGGTGGCCGCCCCGAAAACCACGCCGGCCGACAGCCAGCCGGCTTGATCAGTGGCGAGTGGGCAGCCGCCACAGCCACACCGCGGTGGCGATGCAGCACAGCGCCGGCACATAGCGCCAGAGCGACGGGATCACCCAAGCCGCCCAGGCGCTGCTGACCGTCATCATCACCGTGGCCAGTTGCTTGGCCCGCAGCGGCACCGCGCGGTAGGCGCGCCAGTCGCGCACCAGCGGGCCCCACAGCCGGTGCGCCAGCAACCAACGCTCCCAACGCTCGCTGCCGCGGGCAAAGCAGAAGGCGGCCAGCAGCACGAACGGCGTGGTCGGCAGCAGCGGCAGGAACACACCGATGAAGCCCAGCAACAGCGCCAGCGCGCCCCCGGCCAGCCACAGCGGGCGCAGCCACGAGGCCGTGGCGGCCGTGGTCATGGCAGGGTCGACAGGGGGCTCGCTGGGCATGCGGTCATTGTGGCCGCAGCGGGCCTGGTTTGCGCCAGATCAAAGTCTCGCCAAATCGACGGCCGGTGACGCTACGGCGCCACGAGAATGCCCGGCCCAGCCCCACCCGAAACCCGCCGCCATGCCTACGCTGACCTGGACCGCCGACCTCGCCTTGTCCCACCAGCAGATGGACACGACGCACGAAGAATTCGTCGAGCTGCTCGGCGCCACCGAGGTGGCGCTGGTCGACTCGAACGACGCGGCGCTGACCGCGTACGACGCGCTGCTGGCGCACACGATCGACCATTTCGGGCAGGAAGACCGCTGGATGACCGCCACCGGTTTCTCGCCCGAGAACTGCCACAGTTTTCAGCACGCGCAGGTGCTGGGCCTGATGCACGAGGTGTCGCGCATGGCCCGCGAGCAGGGCGATTTCGGCCCGCTCGAACGGGTGCTGCCCGAGCTTGCCGGCTGGTTTCGTGCCCACGCGCAGACCATGGACGCAGCGCTGGCCGCCCACCTCGACCAGGTGGGCTACGACGTCACCACCGGTGCGATCGCCCGGCCGCCGGCCGCCGCCGGCATGACCGGTTGCGGCGGCGCCAGCTGTTCGCCTGCGCCCGCGCCAGCCCCCGGCGCCACGACCGCGGCCTGAGCGCTGGTGCAGTGTTCGATGCCAGGCGGAACTTAAGAAACCGATGAATTTGGTCGTCTGGCTAGGCGCAAACCACAGCGATGCCCAGTGGCATCGCGAGGATTTGCAACGACGCCAGGCGGCCAAAGGCGCGGTTTTGTATTCCGCCTAGCGTCGAACACTGCACTAGAGTGCGGGCGTGAGCGCCCCGCCCCCCTCATCGCCCTCGCCTGACCTGCGCCTGCCGTCGCTCGACGGCCTGCGTGCCTTCGAAGCGGCCGCGCGGCTGGGCACTTTCGAGCGCGCGGCCGACGAACTGGCGATCACCGCCAGCGCGATCGGCAAACGCATCGGCGCGCTCGAAGAACTGCTGGGCGTGGCGCTGCTGCAGCGTGGCGCCAAGTCGCTGGTCTTGTCGGCCGCGGGCAAGGAATACCTCGTGCAGGTGCGCCAGGTGCTCGCGCTGCTGGCGGCGATGCCGCAGCACCAGCGCACCGCCCAGCGCAAGGAAAGGCTGCGCCTGAGCGCGCCGCCCACCTTCGCGCGCCAGGTGCTGGTGCCGGCGCTGCCCGAGTTCACCGAGCAGCACCCCGAAATCGAGCTCGAGGTGGTTCTGTCGGTGCCCTTTCTCGACCTGGCCGGCGCCGACGCGGAGCTCGCCGTGCGCCACGGCCCGCTCGACAGCGCCGGTGCCGGCCTGCTGTGGCGCGACCACCTGCTGCCGCTGGCCAGCCCCGCGCTGTTGGCCGCCGAGCCCCTGCGCGGCCCGGCCGACCTGGCCCGCGTGCCCTTGCTGCGCACCCCGGTCGACCCGTGGCTGCCGTGGTTTCGCGCCCAGGGGCTGGACTGGCCCGAGCCCGACCACGGCCCACGTCTGGTCGACCTGGGCCTGACGCTCGAAGCCGCGCGCTGCGGCCAGGGCGTGGCGCTGGCCCGCCCGGCCCTGGCCCGCCAGTGGCTGCGCAGCGGCGAGCTGCGGCCGGCGTTCGGCGCCGGGCAGACCCCGCTGCTGCTGGCCGACACCGCCTACCACCTGCTGCCCGCCGCCCACCCGACACCGGCCGCCGACGCCCTGGCCGCCTGGCTGCACGACGTGGGCACCCGCGCGGCGGCCGAAGGGCTGGCGCTGGTTTCCGCCGTCGCCTGAATTTCTTTCCGGCCACGGCGGCACCGGCGCCGCTAGCATCCGCTGCGACCCTAGTGTCCTATCTCAGAAATATGCTGCATTGGACGGGCCGCAATGGGGATGATCGCGAGACGACGAGCCGGGCAGATACCGCGTGGTATCTGCCCGGCTTGGCGACGCTGCGAGCGCCCCATTTCGGCCCGCCCTTCGGGTTCGACCAGATGGCGCGCTCGCGCGCCCGGCCGTCAGGGCAGATACGCTGGGTATCTGCCCAGCCGTCCGGACGCGCGATCATCACCATCTGGTCGAATCTCAATGCGGCGTATTTCTGAGATAGGACACCAAAACACCGCCCGGAGACAGCGCATGACCGTGATCACCAACATCGAAGACCTGCGTGTGCTGGCCAAAGCCCGCGTGCCGCGCATGTTCTACGACTACGCGGATTCGGGCTCGTGGACCGAAGGCACCTACCGCGCCAATGAAACGGATTTCGCCAAGATCAAGCTGCGCCAGCGCGTGGCCGTGAACATGGAAGGCCGCTCGACCGCGACGACGATGGTCGGCCAGCCGGTGGCGATGCCGGTGGCGATTGCACCCACCGGCCTGACCGGCATGCAGCACGCCGACGGCGAGATCTTGGCCGCGCGCGCCGCCGAAAAGTTCGGCGTGCCGTTCACCTTGTCGACGATGAGCATCTGCTCGATCGAAGACGTGGCCGCGGCCACCACCGCACCGTTCTGGTTCCAGCTCTACGTGATGCGCGACCGCGACTTCATCGAGCGGCTGATCGACCGCGCAAAAGCGGCGAAGTGCTCGGCCCTGATGCTGACGCTGGACCTGCAGATCCTGGGTCAGCGTCACAAGGATCTGAAGAACGGCTTGTCGGCACCGCCGAAGCCCACGCTCGCCAACCTGATCAACCTCATGACCAAGCCGCGTTGGTGCCTCGGCATGCTGGGCACGAAGCGGCGCAGTTTCGGCAACATCGTCGGCCATGCCAAGGGTGTGGGCGACCTGTCATCTCTGAGCGCATGGACGGCCGAGCAGTTCGACCCGGCCCTGAGCTGGGCCGATGTCGAGTGGATCAAGAAGCGCTGGGGCGGCAAGCTGATCCTCAAGGGCATCATGGATTCGGAAGACGCGAAGCTCGCCGCGAACTCCGGCGCCGACGCGCTGATCGTCAGCAACCATGGCGGCCGCCAGCTCGATGGCGCCCCCTCGTCGATCGAGGCCTTGCCGGCGATTGCCGACGCCGTGGGCTCGCAGATCGAGGTCTGGATGGACGGCGGCATTCGCTCGGGGCAGGACGTGTTGAAAGCCCGCGCACTCGGCGCCCGCGGCACCCTCATCGGCCGCGCCTTTCTGTATGGCCTGGGCGCGATGGGCGAGGCCGGCGTGACCAAGGCGCTGGAGATCATCCACAAGGAGCTCGACCTGACGATGGCCTTCTGCGGGCATACGAAAATCAGTACGGTCGACAAAGGGATTCTCCTGCCCGGCACGGCGCCCCGCTAACCAGGTGGCTGCGTATACTTTCGCCGCCCCGCGGGAGCGGGGAGACCGCGCCTCAAGGAACCCCATGAAAACCCGCATCGCCTGCCTGTTCGCCGCCCCCTTGCTCACCCTCGCCGTGGCCGCCCACGCCGCCGACCCGGTCTACATCACGCTCGACCATTCGACCGACACCGTGCTCGACAAGGCCACCGCCCAGGCCGTCTGGGCCGAAGGCCTGGCCGGCAAGACCGAGAAGCTGAACAAGCTCTACCCGACCAAGCGCTGGGGCTTCGTGAGCGAAGTCGAAGGCGGCTTCAACCAGGCCAAGACCTGCGTCGTCACCGCCCGCGTGATGATGCTGCCGGTCACGGTGGCCAAGTCGCTGGTGTTCAAGCCGAACAAGACCGCCACCGCCTTCGACGCCCTGCCCAACGCCACCCGCGAGCAATGCCAGGACCTGGCCAAGACCAAGCTGAAGGAAGCGATCCAGGGCGTGCTGTCCAGCCTGTCGAATTGACCCCCACGCCCGGCGCAGTAAGCCTTTGTGCGGCGCGCGAAGCGCCGCCGCCTCCAAGTGGCGTGCGCGGATCTGGCTCTGCCAGTCCGCTGCGCGAGCCCCCTCGGGGGGCAGCCCCCGGTAGGGGGCGTGGGGGCTAAGCCACGAAAGCCCAGACGGCGACCAGCGCCATCAGCGTCGTCAGCGCCACGAAGTAGAAGAAGCCCAGGGTCATCACGCGCAGCGTGGTGGCCCACCAGCGGCCGCCGTAGACCACCTGCAACGCGATCACCGAATACAGCGGGATCGCCACCAGCGCCGCCGTGCCAAGCACCGGAACGCCGGTCAGCTTGACCAGCACCATCGCGAAGATGAAGGCATGCAGGTGCAGCGCGAACACCAGGTGTTCGGACCAGCGCATGCGCCGGTTGATGTATAGCAGCTTCAAGAAGAACGCGTACAGCGGCAGCAACGCGAACATCGCGCTGCCCCAGTGCGAGACAAAGCGCTCGGGCACTTTGCGCAACTCACGTTCCATGCCCTTGGCATCGAGCGAGAAGCGCTCCTTCAGCCGCTCGCACCAGGCCGCTGGCAGGCCGCGGCAAACGAACTTGCCGTTTTCCATGCCGGCCTTGAGTGCGTCGGTGATCTCGAGCCGCGTGTTGTTGATCTCGTCCGAACCATCGAAGCGGACGAAGTCCTTGCCATCGGTGGGCCCGAACGAGCCGAACCACTGAAATGAGAGCAGCGTGATGACGCTGATCGTCAGGTACAGCCGCAGCGGCAACACGTAGCGGCGCTTGCGCCCACTCAGGTACTCGCGCGTCAGCCGGCCGGGCACGAACAGCAGCAGCAGCAAGGTGCGCCAGAGCGCGCCTTCCATCGAGATGTAGCTGCCGCCGAACTGCTGCGCAAACTCCAGCAGCGTCGGCGGCTTCAGGTTGGTTTCCTGCCCGCAATGGCCACAGTAGTTGGGGCGGGGCTGTGGCAGCACCTCGCCGCAGTTGCGGCAAGCCTGGGGGTTGTCGACGGGTGGGGGTGGGGTGACGGTGATGGCGCTCACGGCGGGGGGATTATTGCTGTGCCTGCGCTTGCGGGTGGCGGGGGTGGCGGGGGTGGCGCGGGTGGCGCGGGTGGCGCGGGTGGCGCGGGTGGCGCGGGTGGCGCGTGCCGAGGGCGGGGGTGATCGGCTCCGTTCATGTCCCCCGGCGCCGGGCCATGCCCGGCACCTCCTCCTAATACTTCACTGCGCCGATCACCCCCACCCTCGGCCATCACCGTGGCCTGATTGCGTTGAACAGCCACGACGGCGCCTGATCAGGGAGGCGGGATGCGTCCCGAAGCGAAGTAAAGGGGGAGCCGACGGCCGCAGGCCGGCGGCGGAGGACATGAGCGCAGGGATGCATCCCGACTCCCTGATCCGCTCACACACGTCGGAAATAGACCGAATCCCCCCAGCTTTTCCCGCTCAAGCTTTCGCCACCACCCGGCACCATCCAAGGTGACATGGCCGATTCAGCCCAAGACCGCAACTTACCCGCATCAGAGCGGAAGAGAAGCAAAGCCCGCGAGGACGGGCAGATACCGCGTTCCCGCGACCTGGCGCACTTCGGTGCGCTGGCAATGGGCGGTGCGCTGCTGCTGGGCGCCGCGCGGCCGTTGTCGGGCTGGATGCAGCAGATGTTGATGTCGGGGCTGCGCTTCGACCACGACACGATCGCCAACCCCGCCGCAATGGGCGAACAGTTCTGGGCCCTGGGCCTGAAGGGCCTGATGGTCATCGTGCCGATGGGGCTGATGATGATCGCGGTGGCCATCCTCGCCGCGGTGCTGGGCGGCGGCTGGAACGTCAGCTTCAAGGCACTCAAACCCGACCTGGGCCGATTCAACCCGATCTCGGGCATCGGCCGCATGTTTTCCAAGCGCCATCTGGTGGACTTGGCGAAGATGATTCTCCTCGCCTCGATCGTCGGCACCGTCGGCGTGTTCTATTTGAAGGCGCAATGGCAGGGCCTGACGCAGTTGCTGGCCATGCCGCTGCCCGAAGGCATCGCCACGCTGAGCCAGACGATCGCCGGTGGCTTCGGGATGATGCTGATGGTGGTGGGCGGCTGGGCACTGATCGACGTGCCGCTGCAGAAACACTTGTGGCTCGAGAAGCTCAAGATGACCCGCGAGGAAGTCAAGCAAGAGCACAAGGACGCCGAGGGTAACGTCGAGGTCAAGGGCAAGATCAAGGCACGCATGCGCGAGATGGTGCGCAAGCGCATGCTGGCCGCCGTGCCGCAGGCCGACCTGGTGGTGATGAACCCGACCCACTACGCGGTGGCGCTGAAGTACGACGACACCAAGATGGGCGCACCGCGCGTGATCGCCAAGGGCGCCGACCTGCTGGCGCTGAAGATCCGCGACATCGCCCGCGAATCCAAGGTGCCGGTGCTGCAGGCCCCGCCGCTGGCGCGGGCGCTGTACGCGCACTGCGAGATCGACCAGGAGGTGCCCGCCTCGCTGTTCGCCGCCGTGGCGCAGGTGCTAGCCTGGGTCTACGCGCTGCGCCGCACGCCAAACGCCCGCATCGACCAGCCGGATGTCAGCGTGCCGGACGAGCTCGATCCGCATTCGCCGGCTTTCAAGAAACGTTGACCCCCACGCCCCCTTCCGGGGGCTGCCCCCAAGGGGGCTCGCGCAGCGGACCGGCAAAGCCGGCTCCGCGCACGCCACTTGGAGGGGGCGGCGCTGAAGCGCGTCCCATGAGACTCGGGGCACCGGCTTCGCACCACGCCTAGGCTGGACTCGCTCCACCGCGCCAGAAAACCGACCTCACCGCCCAGCCCCATGGCATGAACAGCCGTTCGTGACATTCCGCACCTGAGCGCACCGCCAACCCTGCCGACCCGTCCAGCTCACCGCAGATGACAGCCGATTTCCGGCCCCTTTTCCGGCTCAAGTTTTCGGCGCGCCCGGGCAACATTCAGTTTCACCACAGGCCCTGCCCGCATTCCATTTCCAAACCCTCCGATGAACGCCATCCAACAGCAACTGCAAGCCCTGTTCGGCCAAAACGCCGCCATGGTCAAGGCACTGATGGCGCCGATCTTCATCGTGATGGTGCTGGCGATGATGGTGCTGCCGCTGCCGGCCTTCGCGCTGGACCTGCTGTTCACCTTCAACATCGCGATGTCGCTGATGGTCATGCTGGTGGCCGCCAACATGATCAAGCCGCTGGACTTCGCGGCCTTCCCGACCGTGCTGCTGGTCACCACGCTGCTGCGCCTGTCGCTGAACGTGGCCTCCACCCGCGTGGTGCTGGTCGAAGGCCACACCGGCCCCGGCGCCGCCGGCAAGGTGATCGAAGCTTTCGGCCACTTCCTGATCGGCGGCAACTTCGCCGTCGGCCTGATCGTCTTCGCGATCCTGGTCGTCATCAACTTCATCGTGGTGACCAAGGGTGCCGAGCGCATCGCCGAAGTCGGCGCGCGCTTCACCTTGGACGCGATGCCCGGCAAGCAGATGGCGATCGACGCCGACCTGAACGCCGGCCTGATCGACGAAGCCGAAGCCAAGCGCCGCCGCGCCGAAGTGGGCGAAGAAGCCGACTTCTTCGGCTCGATGGACGGTGCGTCGAAATTCGTGCGTGGCGACGCGGTCGCCGGCATGCTGATCCTGCTGATCAACGTGGTCGGCGGCTTCATCATCGGTGTCGCCCAGCACGGCCTGTCGGCCAGCGACGCGGCCAACAGCTACATCCTGCTGGCCGTCGGTGACGCGCTGGTCGCGCAGATCCCCGGCCTGCTGATCTCGGTCGCCGCGGCGATGGTGGTCTCACGCGTCGGCACCGACACCGACATCGGCAGCCAGATCCGCGCCCAGGTCTTCAGCTCGCCCCGCTCGCTCGGCCTGACCGCCGGCATCATCGGCCTGCTGGGCCTGGTGCCGGGCATGCCGCACCTGGTGTTCCTGCTGATGAGCGGCGTGATCGGCTACTACGCCTGGTGGCTGACCCAGAAGGCCAAGCGCGAGGCCAGGCAGCCCAAGGTCGACACCACCCAAGCCGCCCCGGCCGCCAACGCCGAAGCCAGCTGGGACGACCTGCAGCCGGTCGACACGCTGGGCCTCGAAGTGGGCTACCGCCTGATCGCGCTGGTCGACAAGGACCGCAAGGGCGACCTGCTGGCCCGCATCAAGGGCATCCGCAAGAAGTTCGCGCAAGAGGTCGGTTTCCTGCCGCCTTCGGTGCACATCCGCGACAACCTCGACCTCAAGCCCAGCATGTACCGCGTCACCTTGCGTGGCGCCGTGGTGGGCGAAGGCGAGGCTTTCCCGGGCATGTACATGGCCATCAACCCGGGCGGCAAGGTGCCTGCGCTGCCGGGCACCAAGACGATCGACCCCGCATTCGGCCTGCCCGCCGTGTGGATCGAGGAACGCCACCGCGAGCAAGCCCAAATGAGCGGGTTTACGGTGGTTGATTGCTCGACTGTGGTGGCCACCCACCTTTCACACTTGATGCAAGTGAATGCCGCCAAGTTGTTGGGTCGTTTGGAGACCCAGGCGCTGGTCGAGCATGTGACGAAACTGGCTCCCAAACTGATCGAAGACGTGGTCCCCAAGATGGTCGGCATCGCAACCCTTCAGAAAGTCCTGCAGCTGCTGCTGGACGAAGGCGTGCACATCCGCGATTACCGCTCGATCATCGAATGCCTGGCCGAGCACGCCGCGATGGTCACCGACCCGGCCGAGCTGGCCCGCCGCATCCGCATCCACCTGGCCCCAGCCATCGTGCAGCAGATCTACGGCCCGGCCAAGGAGCTGGACGTGATCGCGCTGGAGCCCGACCTGGAGCGCATGGTCAACCAGGCCCTGAATTCCCCGCACGGTGCCGTGCTGGACCCCGGCGTTGCCGAGGCCCTGACCAAGCAGGCCGCCGACAGCGTGCGCAAGCAAGAGAACCTCGGCGTGCCGGCCTGCCTGCTGGTGCCGGACGCCCTGCGCGCCCCGCTGGCCCGCCTGTTGAAGCGTGCCGCCCCTCGCCTGAAGGTGCTGGCGCACAGCGAGATTCCTGAGACCCACTCGATCCGGATCGGCTCGATCATCGGAGCAACGTCATGAATGTGAAGCGCTTTACTGCCCGTACCTCCCGCGAAGCGTTCGCGCTGGTTCGACAGGCTTTCGGCGAAGACGCCGTGGTGCTCTCGACGAAGCCCGCGCCGGAAGGTGTCGAAGTGCTGGCGATGGCGCCGGACTCGATGGAACAGATCGAACGCGTGGCCGACAGCGCCCCGCAGGTCAGCGCCCCGCGCGGCAATGCCCGCCCCGCCCCGCGCAGCGAGAGCCTGGCCGCCCGCGTCGAGCGCCAGAACGCCCAACCGGCCGCCGCCACCGGCCGCCGCGCCGCCGCCCCCGAGGTGCAGGAAGACGTGGAGCAGATGGCGATGAGCACGCTGTCGTTCCAGGACTATGTGCGTGAGCGCATGCTCAAGCGCCGCCAGGCCGCGCTGGGGCAAGACGACATCGGCAGCGCCGGCACCTACGCCGACCACCACGTGCCGGCCCAACCCGCCCCGCGTGCCCCGGCCCGCGCCGCCGCGCCCGAAGCCCCGGCCCGCCGCCCGCTGCCGCGTGCGCAAGAGCCGCGCCACGACGACGTGCGCGACACCCGCCCCGAGCCGCGCGATTTCGCGATGCCTTCGTTGTCGACCGTGGCGGCCGCCCCGTCGCTCGAAGAGGCCCCGGCCCGCCGCGACCAGCAAGACATGATGAACGAGCTGCGCTCGATGAAGGGCCTGATCGAAGAGCGCTTCGGCGCCCTGGCCTTCATGGAGAAGCTGCAGCGCCAGCCGCGCCAGGCCCTGCTGGCGCAGAAGCTGCTCGACGCCGGCTTCTCGCCCGGCCTGATCCGCAAGCTGGTCGACGCACTGCCCGCCAACGCCGCTGACGAAGCCGTCTGGGCCGCCAGCGTGCTGGAGCGCAACCTGCACGCCGGCGACACCGAGCCTGCGCTCGAAGAGCAAGGCGGCGTGTTCGCGCTGATCGGCTCCACCGGTGTCGGCAAGACCACCAGCACCGCCAAGCTGGCCGCCGCCTTCGCCACGCAATACGGCGCCGCCAACCTGGGCCTGATCACGCTCGACGCCTACCGCGTTGGCGCCCACGAACAACTGCGCGCCTACGGCCGCATCCTCGGCGTGCCGGTGCACACCGCCCACGACCGCGCCTCGCTCGAAGACCTGCTGGAACTGCTGTCGGGCAAGAAGATGGTCCTGATCGACACCGCCGGCATGGCCCAGCGCGACAGCCGCACCCGCGAGCTGCTGGACATGCTGAGCCACCGCTCGATCCAGCGCCTGCTGGTGGTCGACGCGTCGGCCCAGGGCGAGACGATCGACGAGGTCATCACCAACTGGCGCGCCGCCCAGTGCAAAGGCGTGGTGCTGAGCAAGATCGACGAGGCCGTCAAGCTGGCCCCGGCGCTGGACGCGATCATCCGCCACAAGCTCAAGGTGCTGGGCGTGGCCAACGGCCAGCGCGTGCCCGAAGACTGGCACCGCCTGTCGCCCAACGCGCTGGTGCAGCGCGCCCTGCGCGCCCCGACCAGCTCGACCTGGAAGCTCGAAGCCGACGACGTGCAGCTGGTGTTCGCCACCGCCACCCGCGGCGGCCGCGCGGCCGGCGGCGCCTCGCTGCACCTGTGAACGCCACGGACGACACCGCCATGCGCCCGCTGCCCTACCCCACCGAAGACGAAGGCTCCGGCCCGGTCGACCAGGCCGAGGGCCTGCGCCGGCTGTTCGCGTCTGGCCGCCGCCAGCGGCTGGTGCCGATCGCCTTCAACGCCCATGTCGACTGCACGCCGATCTTGCTCGAGCGGCTGGCCGGCGCCTTCACCGAGCTCGGCGCCCACGCGCTGGTGGTCGACGCGGCCGACTGCGCCCCGCGCGCCAACGCGATGGCCGAGATCGACCTCGCCGCGGCGATCGAATCGCTCGGGCCGAACATGTCCTACCTGGCCGCCCGCGGCCTGCCACTGCGCCACGTCAACAGCCGCGGCTCGTGCGAAGCCTGGCTCAACGCCGTCGAAACCGCGGCGCCGCAGGCCGACGTGCTGCTGCTGCACGCCAACGCCCGCGACCTGGTCCGCCTGCTCGGCCGGCGCGAGGTGCGCACCGTGCTGACCACCACGCTCGACCCGGCCAGCCTGACCGACGCCTACACCTCGATGAAGCTGCTGTCGCAGCGCAGCGGGCTGATGACCTTCGACCTGCTGACCGGCATGGCCGGCGCGCCCAAGGCCGCGCAACGCATCGCCGAGCGCCTGGCCGAGACGGCCGACAGCTTCCTGGGCACCGTGGTGCGCGAAGCCGTGTGGCTCGACAAGCGCGACCCGCTGACCGCCCCTGCCACGCCGGCCCTGGCCCGCCTGGCCGCGAACCAACTGCTCGACCCCGAAGCGCCCGACACCGGCTTTGGCTTGGCCCCGCTCAGCGCGGGCCACGACGTGCACGCCTACTGACCCGAACACGCCCCCTCTCGGAGACCGCCCATGTACACCGCCACCGGCCGACTCGACGCCAAAGCGATGCCCGGCATCGACGCCAACGCGATGCTCAAGCAGTACAGCCCGCTGGTGCGCCGCCTGGCGCACCAGATGATCGCCAAGCTGCCGGCCAACGTGGAGATCGACGACCTGATCCAGGTCGGCATGATCGGCCTGCACGACGCGATGGGCCGCTTCGACACCGACCAGGGCGTGCAGTTCGAAACCTTCGCCACCCAGCGCATCCGCGGCGCGATGCTCGACGAGCTGCGCGGCAGCGACTGGATGAGCCGCGGCAACCGCCGCCAGCAGCGCGAGATCGAGGCCGCCGTGCACAAGCTCGAGCAGCAATACGGCCGCGCCCCGGCCGAAAGCGAGATCGCCAAGGAAATGGGCGTCACGCTGACCGAATACCAGGACACGCTGACCAAGGTGCGCGGCACCCAGCTGGTCTACCTGGAAGACATGTCCGGCGACGAAGGCGGCGACGAGTTCCTCGACCGCCACGTGGCCAACGAAGACGGCAACCCGCTGGCGCAGCTGCAAGACCACCGCATGCGCGAAGCCCTGGTCGAAGCGATCAAGAAGCTGCCCGAGCGCGAGCAGTACGTGATGAGCATGTACTACGAGCACGACATGAACCTGAAGGAAATCGCCGCCGTGCTGGGCGTGACCGAGTCGCGCGTGTGCCAGCTGCACAGCCAGTCGATCGCGCGCTTGCGGGTCAAGCTGCGCGAGTGGTGACCCGCCGCAGCTGAGTCGGAACGTGTGGTGCAACGCCTCCTTCGGGAGGCGTTGGCGTTTCTGGGCCGCGCCCGCCCCCGGGATGCGCTTGATGGCGGCCTGGCTCGGCAGGCGCCCCCTTGGACGTGGGGGGCACGATGTTCAACATGGTTCAGCGGGGTGCTTTCAGGGCCCGTGCCAAGCGCAGAATCGCTCGCTTGCACCGGCGCAGGGGCGCCGCCATCCCAGCGCCCAACTTTGAGGAGCATTCGAGGTCATGAGCAAATCGAACGTCAGATGGCACCGCCTTTCCCTCGTGGCCCTGGCCATTGCCAGCGGCACGGCCTGGGCCGGGCAGATCAATGGCGATCTCGCCGCAGCGGCGCGCCGCGACGGGCGGGCCGAAGCACTGATCGTGCTCAAGGACCAGAAGACGCCGGCCGTGGCGTCGCTCCCAGAAGGGGCCGACTACAAGGCCAAGCGCCGCGCGCTGGTCAATGCGCTGGTCAACCGCGCCGATGCGCAGCAAGGTGGCCTGCGCGCCTGGCTGGATTCGCGCGGCATCGAATACCAGGCGTTCTGGATCGCGAACGTCGTCTACGCCAAGCTCTCGGCGGCCGACCTGGCGGCGCTCGCCGCGCGCGACGAAGTCAGCCGCATCGAGCCCAACCCGACCATCAAGGTGCAGCTGCCGCAGCGTGACGCCAGCCGCACCGAATCGCCGACGGGCGTCGAGTCGATCGCCTGGGGCGTGGACAAGATCAACGCCCCCAAGGTCTGGGCCGAAGGCGTCAAGGGCGAAGGCGTGACCATCGCCGGCGAAGACACCGGCTACCGCTGGGATCACTCGGCGCTGAAGTCGCAGTACCGCGGCTGGAACGGCAGCACCGCCGACCACAACTACAACTGGCACGACGCCATCCACACCGCCAACAGCAGCTGCCCGGCCAACTCGCCGCAGCCCTGTGACGACCATGGCCACGGCACCCACACCGCCGGCACCTTCGCCGGTGACGACAACGCCACCCACCAGGTCGGCGTGGCCCCTGGCGCCAAGTGGATCGGCTGCCGCAACATGAACGCCGGTAACGGCACGCCGGCCACCTACATCGAGTGCATGCAGTGGATGCTGGCGCCCACCGACCTGCAGAACAAGAACCCCGACCCGGACAAGGCGCCGGACATCATCAGCAACTCGTGGGGCTGCACCGACGGCGAAGGCTGCACGGTCGGCACCGAGATCAAGGCCGCCGTCAACAACCTGGTCAAGGGCGGCATCCTGTTCGTGGCCGCCGCCGCCAACGACGGCCCGAACTGCAGCACGATCACCGACCCGCCGGCGATCTATCAGCTGTCGTTCACGATCGGCGCAACCGACAGCGCCGACAAGCTGGCCGGCTTCTCGAGCCGCGGCCCGGTGGCCAAGGTGAAGGGCGTCAAGCCCGATGTCTCCGCCCCGGGTGTCAACATCTTCTCGGCCTACCCGCCCAACACCTACACCACGATGAGCGGCACCAGCATGGCCACGCCGCACGTGGCCGGCGCCGCCGCCCTGCTGATGTCGGCCGTGCCGTCGCTGAAGGGCAACCCGGCCGCGGTCGAGAAGCTGTTCCGCAAGACGGCGCAGCAAGACGGCGTGACCGACCCGGTCAACCAGACCTGCGGCGGCACCTCGCCCACCACCTGGCCCAACAACATGATCGGCTACGGCCGCATCGACGTGTACGCGGCCTACAAGAAGGCCATCGCCAGCCCGCTGGACCTGTCGAACGACGACTGATCGAGCACTGAGCCGGCGCAGCCGGCTCGCCCCGCTTCGCAACGCCTCCTTCGGGAGGCGTTGCTGCTTTCGCGGGCAGCGCCCGCGCGTTCAGAACGCCAGCGACTGGCGAATGAAGTCGATGGTCTCGGGCTGGAGAAAGTAGTTGACGTGGTGGACCCGGTCGTTGGTGCCGAAGTCGAACCTGTTTCGCGGATCGACGATGTCGGCACCGACACCGACCCGCGCCATCGACTCGGTGTCGACCACAAAATCATTCGCGCCCGAGAACAGCAGGTCGGTGCCCGCGTCGGCCAGGCGTTGCGCCGGGCGGCGAAAGGCCTCCCAGAAGCGCCAGCCGACCGCCGCCGATTCGAAGTTGCTGGTCACTGCGAAATAACCCGGCGGCGGGGCGGTCCAGCCGAACGACAACTTCTCCAGCTCCACATTGCCCTTGATGAAGTCGACGCCGTCCGGTCCGTAGCGCGACATCGAGGCCAGCCCCGGCACCATCGCCACGGCGGCGTCGGCCACCGGCGAGCTGCCCAGCAGCGCGCTGCCCGAAGCCAGCAAGGTGGCCAGGCCTTCGACCACCTTGAACATCGGCAACGCCAACCCGGCCAGGCCGGCCGCGCCGCCCACGGCTGCGCTGTAGTTGGCCAGCAGCTTCAGCGCGGTGCGCAGGCGGTAGGGCGACGCCAGCCCCGTGCCCATCAGCGGCGAGGCAACGAAGACCACCCGGGCGCTGGCGAGCATCTGCGGTTGCAGCACCTCGAGCCACCAGCGTGTCACCAGCCCCCCGCGGCTGTGGCAGACCACGTCGACCTGGGCTCGCGAGCCCGCGAATGCGCGCGCCAGGTCGAGCGCATTGACCCACGGCCCGACCTGCAACGTGGGGTGCTCGAAGACCAGCACCTGCTGGTAGGCGGTGCCGGCGGCCTGCAGCAGCTGGCGACCGACCGACTGACCGGCGGCATTCTTCGCCTCGCGCAGCTGGCCGAGGATCGCATCGCCCTTGCTGAAGGTGCCGTGCACGATGAGCAAGACCTTGCCCGCCGGCGCGACCTGGTTCACCCGTTGCCCGTGCAGGTCGAACAGGCCGTAGCGGGGGTTGAAGCCGTTGTCGAGTTTTTCCAGAAACTCGCTGACCTTGGAGCCTTCGACCGGCCGGAACAGCGTGTGGTTGATCGGCACGGCGTCGAAGATGCCGGGCGCACCGCGGCGCCAGGCCCGCTGCCGCGGGCGCATCGCGGGGCCCGCGTCGCACTGGAAGTCCAGCAGCCCGTCGCTGCCGCGCACCAGCGTGAGATAGGCCGCCCGGCCGGCCGTGGGGGCGGCGGCCATGCGGCGGCGGCGCGCCTCGGCCACACGCAGCGCCGGGCCGGCCTTGTTGCCGACCTCGAGCCCGTCGTCTTCGAGGCTGCGGGTGGCCGCGTCGAACAGCGCGGCCGCGGGATCGATGACAGGCGGGATCATGGCGCGGCCCCCAGCAGCGGCAAGGGCGTGACGCCCAGGTCCCGCGACAAGCGCAGGTCGATCATGGCCTGGTAGTCGGCCGAGCGCACGTTGTGGCGCCCTTCCTCGGCAGCGGCCTGGAAGCTGCCGCGCGAGGTCAACCAGGTCGCCTCCAGCGGCACCAGGTGGCCGAGGTGGATGTGGCGCTGGACCTCGCGCTGCTGGTCCTTGCCGACCACGCCCTTCGGGTTGTTCAAGGTGCTGCCGGCGCCCCTGTCGTCCGAGCCCTCCTTGACGGCCACGACCTGGCCCTGCGGCACCGAGCGGAAGCTCTCGTACGACGCCTCGCTGCGCCAGTAGCCGGCGAAGGCATGGCCGGACAGCAGGAACAGCACCGGCGAGATGCCCACGTACTCGAGGCAGGCCGCGAGCAGCAGCGCCAGGTCGATGCAGGTGCCTCTCCGCTCGGCCAGTAGCTGGCTCGGCGTGCGCAGGCGCTGCGTGCCCTGGCCGTAGGACGGCGGGGGGTTGATGTAGGTGAGGCCGTGCTGGTTGAGGATCGCGTACCACAGCGCCTGCACCTGCTTGTCGACGCAGCCGTAGCGTGCATCGTCGTCGGCGCCGTTCTCGTCGACGCTCTGGTAGCCGTCGAAGCCGGCCGCGGTGTCATCGGCCAGTGCGCACAGGATCGCCTGGGCCGAATCGACGATGCGCGCCACCGCAGGGTCTCTGGGCAGCACGAACGAAGGCAGCCAGCGCCACTCGGCAAGTTCGCCGTCCTGCCACTCGTCGACCGGCGCCAGGCCGACCCGGTGCGTCTCCTGGGTCACCAGCTCGCCGCCGCAGTGCACCGCCACCCGCAGGCTGCTCTGGATGCGCTCGCTCTGGGTGCGGATCAGCGTGCTGGTCAAGGGCAGCACCACGCGGTCGGTGAGCACGAGCGCCGAGCGCTCCTCGGGCAGGTCGAAGGTCGCGTTGTACGGAAACGCGACATCGCCGGCGTGCAGCTCGATGGAGACCTGGATGTCGCGGATCGGCCCCTGCACGCGCGCACGCTCGATGACCAGCGAGCTGAACGGGCTCTGGCCGTTGTGCAGCAGCGAGTAGTTGATGAGCGGCAGCGGCTCGACCCGCACCTGGATGCGTTCACGCGCCGACACCTCGTCGGCGTTCCGGGGCCGCGGGACACGGCTCTTGGCGACCCTCGTCTTGGCCTGCAACAGCGAGACGGACGACCACAGCACCACGCCCGCGCCGCGCAGAATGTCTTGCTGCCGCAGCGTGGCCAGCGAGTGGCCGAAGGCCTCGAGCACACTGCGGCCTTCGGCCAGTTGCCCGTACAGCGAGGTGCAGAACAGCGCCGCCATGCTGTCGTCGATGGCGTCGTGGTAGCCGATCGCCATCTTGGCCCCGTGCGCCACCATGCGGGCGGCCACGCGCGAGGCCGAGTTGTAGAAGTTGCACATCACCAGGTCGGGCTTGCTGGTGGCGCAGATGGCCTGGGCCAGCGCGTCGGCATCGGCGATGGCCATCGGTTCGTCGGGGTCGGCGCTGCGCATCGCATAACCATCGCGCCGCGCGCGCGAGGGGTACTTGCGTTCGAGGCCGAGCAGCGCAATGGCCTGGTGTGTGTCGACGCCGGCCAGGTGCAGCAGGCTGGGCTGCGTGCTGCCGAGCCAGCGCTCGAGATCATCCAGCGTCGGGTCGCGCAGGCGCTCTTTCACCTTGGCGGGGTCGAAGCCCAGCGCCTTCAGCATCAGGTCGCCTTCGCGCCGCGCGTCGTAGAACTGCGCCAGCCGAAGCGGCGCCGACTCCACGATGGCCGGGCGCTGCAAGCGGACCGACGCATCGGCGCTCGCCCCCTCGACCCGCAGATGGCGGATGATCGTGAGCGAACGCGAGCGCCGCGTGCGCGTGATCGCCGACAGCACGTATTCCCACGGGAAGACCCGGTACTCCCAGCCCCGTTCCTCGATCACCGATCCGGGCAGGCTGACCTCCACGATCTCGGCACGCGCGATGCGGTCAATGTCGTCGGCGCTCAGGTAACTCTGCAGCGGCCCGCCTTCACCTTGCGCAGGGTCCTGCCCGTCGGTGCGCCAACGCTCGCGCGTGCGCGCCACGTACGACCACTGCATCGCGGCCGTCTGGAAGGTGGCCGGATCGGGATGAAACTCGATCGGCTCCTTGTCCCCGCCGAGCCGGATCGTCACCCGCGTGGCATCCGGGCCGGACTGCTTGTTTCTGGTGGCCATGGGCGCTCCGATACCGGATGCGGATGCTGACGCGGCGCGCTCGTGCAAGCATCCACAGCTTGAGGGACGACGCGTTGTTCTGCACGCGCCGAAGACGCGAACTGTATCTGGCCTAATCCCGGTATTGGACTGGAGGCAGCATGCTGGACCGCACCCATCGAATCGCTGCCTGCGTCACCTGCAGCGCACTGGCCTGGCTGCCCCTTCGAAGCCCGGCCGCGAGTGCTCTACCGCCTCCGGTGCCCGTTGTCAGGCCCGACGGGCCGGCGTTGCCAGTAGACCCGCCCTTCTCGTTCGACAAGAAGAAGACCCGGCAATCCGCCAGTGGCATCGCCTGCGCACCGAGTGGAGCGAACAGGCACTGCCTGGTCGTATTCGACGAAGGCACCCAAGCGCAGTTTGCGTGGCTGGGCCCCCAGCGGATGCAACCGATCGGCCCGCCGATCGACTTGACCGGAGCGGACGGCGAGATGGACGCCGAGGGCGCCGCGTTCTCGGGCGACATGTTCTATGTGCTGGGGTCGCATTCGGTCAAGCGCGAGTCCTGCAAACCCAACCCGGCCAGCCGCGTCCTGGTGCGGTTCAAGGCGGCGGCGCCGAACGGCGCACTCGCGGGTATCGAGAGCCGGGTGACGACGACGCGCCTTTGGGACCTGATACTGAAGGACCCCTACCTGCGGCTGCATGCGCAGGGCTGCCTGGGTGACGGCAAAGGTGGTTCCGCAGAACAGTTGCAGCACCGGCCGGGCATCAACATCGAAGGCCTGGCGGTATCCGGCGGACGACTCTACGCGGGCTTCCGCGGCCCATCGGAAGACGGCACGGCGCCGGTCTTTTCAGTCAACGCACAGGCATTGTTCGACGGCACGGACGCCGCGCCGGCCCTGCACCGGCTGGCGCTGGGCACGCGCGTGGGCATCCGCGACATGGCGGCCGCCAGCCATTCGCTGCTGTTGCTGCTCGGCCCGGACGACCATGACGCCGGCGCCGACGCCACATGGAGCGTGGCGGAGTGGCAACCAGCAGGCGCGGCCGGGCAGAACCCTCAGCCCAGGCGGCTGGCGGTGCTCGACATTCGCAAGAGCGACCTGGGAGGCGCCTGTTCCGACGCCATCAAGCCGGAAGCCCTGTCCATCCTCGAGGAGTCGACGACCCGCTACCGGATCGTCGTCCTGTCGGACGGGGTCTGCGACGGCGGGCCGCTCGTGTTCGACATTCCTCGTTAGTGTCCTGTCCCGGACCCACCCATCGGCTTTCGCAAGGTCGCCACTTGATCCACGCCCGCCTTCTTCGCCACCTTGATGTGTCGCCCCCGGCGGGCGACCGCGGCTGCAGCCACCTGAGCGCCGCCAGCGGCCTGGTGCGAATCGACACCACGCTCTACGTGGTGGCCGATGACGAACTCAGCCTGGGCGTGTTCGATCTGGCGGCCAATCGCCCGGGCCGGTTGGTGCGCCTGGTCGAGAACGAACTGCCCACCGATCCCGCGCAACGCAAGGCCGCCAAGCCGGACTTCGAGGCCTTGACCACCCTGCCCGCTTTCGAGGGCTACCCGTTCGGATGCTTGCTGGCGCTCGGGTCGGGCTCGCGGGCCAACCGGCAGCGGGCCGTCCTGTGGGGTCTGGATGCGCGCGGCCAACTCGTCGGCGCCGTGCGCGAGCTCGACATGGCGCCGCTGTACGAGCCGCTGCGACACCGCTTTGCGGATCTCAACCTGGAAGGTGCGTTCGTCGCTGGCGGTGACCTGTGCCTGCTTCAACGCGGCCACCGCGGGTCGCCGGTCAACGCGTGCGTGCGCTTCGCCTGGCAAGGTGTCGAGCGCTGGCTGTGCGGCGTCGGGCCCGTACCGGCGGCCCGCTCCCTCAGCGAGATCGAATTGGGCGGCCTCGACGGTGTGCCCTTGTGCCTCACCGATGGCGCAGCCCTGTCGGACGGGTCGTGGGTGTTCTGTGCCGCGGCCGAAGACACGAGCGACGCCTACGCCGATGGCCGCTGCATGGGGTCGGCCGTCGGGGTGGTGAGCGCCGCCGGCGACCTGATGCGGCTGGAGCCGCTGGCTGTGCCGTGCAAGGCCGAGGGCATCGCACTGGCATCGGGGGGCCCACGGCCCGAACTGCTCCTGGTGACCGATGCCGACGACCGCCGCGTCGCGGCACAGCTGCTGTCGCTGAGCCTGCCCTAGGCTTGCCCGCAACGACGGCCGTCCAGGCGACCACCAGCCTCGCTATTCGACGGGGTCCAGACGCACCGCCACGTACTGGTGGTCCGCCAGCCGCACCGCGGTCGCGGCGATCTGGCCGCGGTCATTGATCGCACCGGGCTCGCGAATCTCGTAGCGGCCCGCGTCCTCGGGCCGAAGCAGGTCGTTCAGGTCGCGCATCGCGCTTCGGTCATGAACAAAGCCATGGCGGCGCGTCGCATCGAGCGGGTCGACATCGCTGACCCCAACCACGTGCTGCCCCGATTCATTGATCGCCGTCGCGCATGCGCCGCCCCTGGTGCCCGCGACAAGCGCGCCCAGGTAGGCGACGCGCCCTTCGCGCCAGACAGCCGCCACGGTGGGCTCACCGGCCCTGGTGTTGGCACAGCCGACGACGATGCCGGCGTTGTTGACGCCCAAGGCCATCGAATTTCTGAACTCGGGTGCGTTCGCGGCCAGGTCCGTCGTGACCCCGTCGCGGTAGATGAACGCGTGCGAGTCACCGGTGGCCGCGACGTACAACTGGCCGACCACCATGCCCTGGTCGTTGATGCCATAGGCCCGCCCCTGGGTGCCGCCGGGCGTCGGCAGGTAGCGAAGCGCGGTGTCGTACACAAACGGCCTGACCTTCAGCGTCGCCCCGACGATCACGCCGCTGGCATTGATGTCGTAGGCATTGCCCCGCTGCAGCAACGCCACCCCCTGGCCGGCGATGCGCCGCGAGGCGTAGGCGACGCCATCGGACCAGACCGTCCCCGCCGTGTCCCCCTGGGGATTCATCGCACGCCAGTCGGTCGAATGCGTGTGCTTGGACAGGTGGCGGCAATCGTCGAGCGAGCACAGCTCGCCGGCCGAAAACACCTGGTTGTTCTTCACCACCTCGACCGTGGCGAGCACATGCCCGTCCTGATCGATGTCCCGCGCGGTCGCCCACCAGTCGTTGTCCGGGCGCGGCAACACGGTCGGCAACTCGTGCACCGCGTAGACGGCCGCGGCAGCCGGCCCCGCCCACCCGGCCAGGGCCGCCAACGCCGTCACCACACTCCGCCAACGCATGCCGCTCATCCCGTGTCCCTCATCTTCGAAGTCAGGGTAGCAGCGTAACGCAGTTCGCAGCTTTCAGTACGAGGCCAGCCAGCGGCTTCAGCACACCCGAGCCTGCACAGCGCCGTCGACAATGTCGACTTCCAGGGTGGCGCCGTCAGGCACGTCGCCGAACAGGGCGCGTGCGATCGCCGCGACCACGTGCTGCTCGACGGCGCGCTGCAGCGGTCGTGCGCCGTAGCGCGGGCTGAAGCCGACGGTGGCGACGAAATCGACCACCGATGGCGCGAAGCGCAGCGTCAAGCCGCGCCGAAGCAGCCCCTCGCGTCGCTCGAGCGCCTGCAGCTCCTGCCGTGCGATGGATGCAATGGCTTCGCGGCCCAATGGCGCGAAGTGCACGAGGCGATCGATGCGGTTGAAAAACTCCGGACGGAAGAACTGGCGGATCTCTTGCGTCGCGTCGACAGCCGCGTCGAAACCCGCAAAGCCAGGCGACGAGCCGTGGCGCACACCGAGGTTCGTGGTCATCACAACGATCGTGCCGCGGAAGTCGGTGACGCGGCCGTGGCTGTCGCGCAGCCGGCCCTCGTCGAGCACGCCCAGCAGCATGTCGAACACCGAGGCGTCGGCCTTCTCGATCTCGTCGAGCAGCACCACCGAGAACGGCCGCTGCCGCACGTGCTCCACCAGCTTGCCGGGTCGCTTGCCGGTGCCGATCAGGCGCGCGATCTGGAACGCGTGCTGGAATTCGCTCATGTCGACGCGAAACAGCGGATCGACCCCGCTGTTGGCGCCGTAGAAATAGCCCGCCAGCGCCTTGGCCGCCGCCGTCTTGCCGACGCCGGTGGGCCCCGCGAAGAGCAGCGTCGCAATCGGTTTGGCCGGGTCGTTGAGGCCCGACTTGAACAGGTACACCACGTCTTTCAGGTGGCGGATCGCGGCGTCTTGCCCGAACAGCTGGCCGGCGAAGTAGGCCTGCACCTCGGCATCGTCCAGCGGCTGGTCGTCGCGCAGGAAGCGCTCGGGCAGGCCGGTGAAGCGCGCGAACTGTGCGATGGCGCGCGTCTCGGTCACCACGGGCTCGCGGTCGGCGATCGCCTCGCGCACGCACTCGCCGAAGAATCGCACGGCCTTGCCGGGGAAACGCTCGTAGCGCACGTAGCGCGTGAGCAGGCGATAGCCGATGTCGAGCGCAGGCTGCTCGATCTCGACCGACAACGCGCTCTTGGACTGCGCCGCGAACAGCTCCAGCACGCGGCGCGCACGCTGGCCATCCATCTCGGGCAGGCTCATCGGCTCGAAGCAGTCGACGAAGGCAGGCAGTCTGCGGCGCGCCGCCTCCAGCTCGCCCGGATTCGCCTCGCCGATCAACCGCAGCGTGCCGCGCTTCAACGCCGGCAGCAGGTAGGCGGCCATCGACTCTTCAGGACCTTCGCCGCCGATCTGCAGCAGGTTCAGGAAATCGGTGACCCACAACACGCCGCGCGAGATGTCCAGCCACTGCATCGCCTGGTCGCACAACGCTTGCCACTCGCCGAGGTACTTGGCCCGACCGACCAGGCGCTCAGAGTTGCTGCGCCAGAACGTCGGCGGCGCAGTGCGGTGGGTGGTGGCGCGGTGCGCCTTGCGGATCGCCTCTGCGATGACCACGCTCTTGCCCACCCCTGTCTCGCCCACCAGCAGCAGGTTGCCGCCGCGCGCCAGGCGCGCAGCGATCTCATCGACCAGTGCGCCCTGCTCCCAGGCCGTTTCCGAAAGCCCCTGCGCAGAACGGCGGCCGCCGACCTCAGGCAGGCGGTCGGCCACGATGGCCAGCTGGGCGTGCGCATCGCGCACATGGCGCGGCACGTACTGGCGCGCGGCCTCACGATCCTCGCGGCGCGACTCTACGACCTCCAGCCACGGCGTGCCGCGCGCCACGTAGCGCTGCGCCTGCTCCGGCGCCGTGCCGTCGAGGCGATCGCGCGTGAAATGCTGGATCAGCATCGGCAGCTGCGCTTCATCGTAGTAGTAGAAGCTTTCTTCCAGCCAGGGCAGCCAGCACTTCAGGTAGCCCTCGCTCGCCTTCGCGCCATACACGGCCGCGACGGCGATCTCGGTGCGCGTGGGCACCGGAAAGCTGCCCTTGTCCGTGCGGTGTGCGAGGTTCACCTGCACCTTCACGATGCGCAGCTGCGGCTCGTCGACGTCGGGATCGGGCACGAAGCGGCCGCGCTCTCGTTCGCGTTGCAGGATCTCTGCCATCGCGGTCTTGAGCCGTTTGGCGTTGCGCTCGACAGCCTGGAAGTCGGTGCCCAGCAGCATGCCGAAGACCGAGTCGTCGTCGAGCTGCCAGCAGACCAGGGGATAGGACAGCACCGCCATCTCAGCGCTCCTCGGGCGATCGCGCCGTGGCCATCGCATTCCATAGCAGCAGGCGCCAGTCCTCTTCAGCCAAAGGCTCGGCGAACTTGCGCACGAGCCCCGAGCGCAGGTCGGTCACGCGACGGTGGTCGCCTCGCTTCCCCGGCTCGTACCGGATGCGCACCACCTCGGTGGGTAGCGCCACCACCGTGTCGCCCTCCAGCGGCAGCATGCGCACCGCCAACGGCACCGGCCGGTCGTCGCCGAGGTACCAGAAGTGCACGCCGCACTCGCCGGCGAACACCTCGGCCAGACCCGCCCCTTCGAAGCAATGAACGCCGGGCCTGGGCGACGGCAGCTCGTGCGCGTCGAGCTGAGACAGCAGCGCGGCGTAGTCCGACCAGGCGGTCTTCACCAGCGCCGCGCCGTCGCCCGCCTGCAGTGGCACGATCTGGACGCACACCCTGTCGATGCCGCCGCGCGCGAGGCAGTCCGCCCGTCGCGCCAGCAGGCTCAGTTCGAGCTGCCAGCGAACAAGCTCCGACTCGACACCGCGCAAGGGTGTCGAGTCAGCCTGCAGGCGATCGAAGAATTCGTGGATGTCCAGCGCGGCCTCCAGCATGTCGCTGGTCTGCCTGCCGTATTCGCGCCAGTCGCGCGCCCGCGCCGTGTTGATCGTCGGCCGGCCCGCCGGCACCGCGCGGCGCTCAGCCAGGTCCCAGCAGCGGCGCTCGAGCACCTCGCGCAACGGATCGAGCCGCACCTGCAGAGCCCGCAGCGCGAACTCGACCTCGTCAGGCGGTCCGGCATCCAACGCCGCCACCAGCGATGCGTGCAGCCCCAGCGCCGAGTCACGCACACGCTGATAGCCCGACGCCGTTCCGTCGTCGACCGGCAAGGGCACCGGATGCGCGCTCGCAAAACTCAGCAGCGTCGCGCGCGTGGCGAGCGAGCCGTCGGCGAACGACACGTCCAGCAGCATCGGGTCGCCGGGGCGCGACGAGGCGAGCCGCTGCGCGATCGGGCCGGTGAGCGAGCGCTCGATGCCGCGCTTGAGTGCGCGCGCGCCGAGCGACTCGTCGCGCCCCATGTCCGCGAGGTGATCCAGCGCGTCACCCGAGACGTTGAGAAAGGTCAGGCGCAGCACGAAGCCGTCGCGCGCCAGCACGCGATCGAGCTGCAGCCGCGCGATGCCGGCGATGTCCTCGCGCGCCAGCGGCGTGAAGCCGACGACCTGGTCGATGCGGTTCAAGAACTCGGGCCGAAAGAAGCGCTCCACCGCCTCGCGGTAGGTGTGGGCCGCATCGCTCGCCTGTTTCATGAAGCCGGTGCTGCGCTCGGCCGCGGCGGCGCCGAGGTTGGAGGTGAGGATCACCACACACTGCGAGAAATCGGTGGTGCGGCCCAGCGCGTCGGTGAGACGCCCCTCACCCAACAGTTGCAGCAGCAGGTCGTGCACGGCCGGATGCGCCTTCTCGATCTCGTCGAGCAGCAGCACGCAGGCGCGCCGCTGCCGAACCGCAGCCGTGAGCTGACCATCGGGCCGCGCCGCATCGCCGATCAGGCGGTCGAGCGCGTCGGGGTCGACATACTCGTTCATGTCGAAGCGAACGAGGCCGCCCTCGTCGGCGAACAGGTAGTCGGCCAGCAGCTTGGCCGCTTCGCTCTTGCCCACGCCGGTGGGGCCGATGAACAGCAGCGAAGACAGCGGCTTGCCGGGCGCCGCGAGCCCGGACTTGACCAGCGCGACGACGTCGACCAGGCTCGCCCGCGCCTGCGGCTGACCGACCAGCCGTGCCGCAAAGTGTTTCGTCACCTCCGAAGGCGCGAGGCCGACATGGCGCGAGAACAGGCGCTCGCGAAAATGAAAGTCGGACAGGTAAGCAGCCATCACCTCGGCGCGCCCCACCGTCTGCTTGGCGTGCCGCAAGGCCAGGCGATCGAGTACGCGCAGCGCCGAACCCGGCAGCACCTCGTCACCGGCGAAGCGGCGTTCGAGCTTCAGCAGCTCGGCCACCGCGGTCGATTCGACCTTGCAGCCATGGCGCTGCTCGAGCTCTGCGCGGCGCCAGCCCACGACGCGGATGGCGTCGGCGCGGGCCGGCGCTTCGACGCGGATGACGCGGAACAGGTCTGCGAAACGGCGATCGCGCTGCTGCACTTTCTGCCAGGCCTCGGGTGTGGCTTCGCCGATCAGCGTGAAGGCGCGACGCTCCAGCTGCGGACGCAAGACGTCGGCCAGCGTCAGCGCGCTCTGTGAGCTCTTGCCCATCGCCAGCAGCGCCACGAGGTTGTCGCAGTAGAGGTGGTCGGGCTTGCCGATCCCGTGCGTCTCTCGCAGCCGAGACTGCACGTGCTGCATCACCACCGCCATGCGGCGCTGCCACTGGCCGATGACGCTCATGCCGGAGATGACCCGTATCGGATCGAGGTGCCAGACCTTCTGCAGCTTGCCGCGCTGGCGGCCCGCCTGACCTTCGATATGCCGGCGAACGGCGCCATGCACCAGCGCGGTCTTGCCGGCGCCGCGCGGCCCCACGAGCACGAAAGCACTCGCATCGGCGCGGTAGATCGCCTGCTCCACCTCGGCCACTTGGGCGTCGCGCAGGATCGCGCGGCCGAGTTCTTCCGGGTAGAGCTCGTTCAGGTCGGTGGCCACGCGCGCCATCTCGGTGGGCCCGTCGCCGATGTCGTCACCACGCAGCGCGGCAAAGCGGTCAGCCATCGCCTCGAACGGGAAGCGGCCGTTGGCCACGTGCAGCGACAACTCCAGCTCGCCCAACTCGTCGTTGGCAGAGGCCAGGCAGCGCAGCGGATCGAACGCCTCACCGAGCTCCTTGCGCTGCTCGCGGAAGTAGCGTTGGATGCAGGCCACCAGGCGCTCGGTGCGCTCCGCCTGCGGCACGCCGCCGTCGCCGAGATCGGCCACGATGCCATCCAGCTGCGGCAGACAGGCATAGCGCCGTTCGCCGAGCGTGAAATGCGCTGCGGCGAACACCCCCTCGACCCAACGACGGCCGGAATCGAAACCCAGCGGCACAAGCTCGAAGCGCAGCGATGGCGTGAAGGCGAGCCACAGGCGCTCGTCCAGCGTCGAACGATCGCTGCGAGTGCCTTGGAAATAGCCCACGATGGCCTGGCGCAGCTTGTTCAGCGCAGATTCGTAGCGCTCGGCCGTCGCTTCGATGTGCGGCAGAAAGAGGCAACGCAACTTGTAGCCCGACTCCTTGCGGTGCGCGACCAGCAGCGGGATGCGAAGTGCTTCCATCACACCTCCTCCCCGAGCAGCATGCGGCCAATCAAGGCCTCGAACTGGCGATCGAGCGCGCGCTTCCAGGCTCTCGCGTCGGGGAATTCGCAGCGCCGGTCCGACGCCGGGTCGATCAGTTGCCCGCCCTTGATGTGGCGGTGCACGGGCAGTGCATCAAAGAAATGCTGGCGGTGCACGTTGGCCGGCGTGTCGAACTTGTCCAGCGTGACCGGGCGCACCGCCACCCAGATCTCGGCCTTGCGGTCGCCCTCGAACAGGCGCCAGACACCGGCCTCCAGCCGCAGGAAGTCGTACGCCGCCGGTCCGCGGCATTCGAACTCGAAGCCGACCATGGGCCCCTCTGTGGACGGATGCACCTTCTCGACCCGCGGCCAGGCGGACTTCTGGTACGGCCCGGGCACAGACTTGGCCTCCCCTTCGGTCTCTTTTCGGCCGCCCTCTTCACGCAGCGATACCACCTGGCAGCGCTGTTCGAAGCCCGCCTGCTTGATCACGTCGGTCCATGCCGACAGCAGCATCGGCAACAGGCGCGGCGCGGCGTACAGGCCCACCGTGCAGACGCCGCTGTCTGGGCGCATCGCGTGGAACGCTCGCTGCTGGAACGCAGCGAAGCGCTGGCGCCACGCTTCGACGTCGGGCGACGGCTGCGGCTCGCCCGCGAGCGCGAGCAGCGCCTGGCCTTCGAGGTCCATGATCTCGGCGAGCAGGCCCTTCGCTTCCTGCTGCACCGTGTCCAGTTCGCGCCAACGTGCAGCCGGCGCCGTGGTGTCCCAGTGCGGCATCGCCGGATCACCGCGGCGCCGCTTCTCGTGGCGCTGGCGTTCGCGATCCAACCGGAACACCTGGTTGACGAGGTTCACGAACATCGGGCCATCGGTCACGCGCATCCAGTGGCGGCGTGCGTCGGCCAGCGTGTCGGCCGCGAGCAGCGGCGCGCTGTCGACCGGGCGCAGCGAGGGCTCCACGTCGACGCTCGGCGAGCCTTGCGCACCCGCGTCGATGCGCACCGTCACCGGCGTGACGTAGGCATGCGGCGACAGCGCATGCGCCAGCGGCAGCACGAGCTCGCGGCGCAGCGTGCGCTGCACGTCGCGCGCGCCGTAGCGCGCGTCGCCCGGCAGCGCGGCCAACTGCACAGGCAGGCCCGTGTCCACATGCAGCTCGGCGTGGCGCTCCAGCAGGCCATCGCGCCGGCGCAGCAGGCCGATCTCACGCTCGAAGATCGGCGCGCGTTCGGCAGCGCTCAACGCAGCGAACGGCACGACGTGGTCGATGCGGTTGAACAGCTCGGGCCGCAGACTCTCTTGCACCACGCGCTCGAAGTGCTTGCGCGGATCGTCATTGCCGCGCATCACGCCGATCGGCGCGCGCATCGAGGCCTCGGCGCCGAGGTTTGACGTCATCACCACGAAGCAGCCACAGAAGTTGGCGGTCAGGCCGTCGCCGCCTGTCAGCCGGCCTTCACCGAGCACCTGCAGCAGCAGGTCGAAGAAGCTCGGATGCGCCTTCTCGAGCTCGTCGAGCAGCAGCACCGAGAACGGTTGTCGCCGCACCGCGCCGGTCAACACCCCCTCCTCGCCGCCCAGATCGCCCAGCAGCCGCACAACCGCGGCCGGGTCGGCGTACTCGCTCATGTCGAAACGGATCATCCGGCGCGGATCGCCGAACATGAACTCGGCCAACGCCTTGGCGGTCTCGGTCTTGCCGACGCCAGTGGGGCCGATCAACAGCAACGAGGCGATGGGCTTGCCGGTGCGGGCGAGGCCCGTCTTGGTCGTCGCCAGCAGGCCGGTGACAACGTCGATCGCGTCGGGCTGGCCAAACAGGCGGCGGCGGAAGAACGCATCCACCTCGGCGAGATCCAGCGGCTGGCGCGGGTCGAGCATGCGCCGCGGCATGCCCGTCTCCGCGCAAAACGCCTCGATCGCGTCGTCGCGGCCCAGGCTTGCCGTTCGGCCGCGCGCGTGCAGGATCAGCTCTTCGAAGAAGCGGATGCCCTTGCCCGGGAAGCCCGAGTACGGCGAGAAGCGCCGCTGCAGCGCGAGCAGCTCGGCCACCGCGTCGCGCGCGACCGTCACGCGGTGCTCGCGCGCCAGCGCCGCCACCGCCTCGACCATCACGCGCTCCTGCGCGGCCTCGCCGAGCTCGGGCATGCGCACCGTCTGGAACAGCGCGCCGAAGCCGGGCGAACGCAGCTCGATGCGCGCCAGCTCGGCCGGCGTTGCCTCGGCCAGCAGCATCAGCCGGCCGCGCGCGAGCGGCTCGCGCAAGGCCTCGCCCAGGCTCACGGCGTTGCCCTGGTACTGGCCCACCTCGAACAGCTCGGACAGGTGGTCGACGTACAGGATCACGTCGCGCTGTGCCAGCTCGCCGCACAGCACCGCCAATGCATGCTGCCAGCCGCCGTCGCGCGTCAGGCCCTGGATCAGGCGGGCGGCGGTGGTCTCCCACGGTGCGGCGGCGTGGCGCCGGGCGCGATCGCGCGCGTAGTGGCGGACCAGCGCCGTCTTGCCGCTGCCCTCGGCGCCCACGACAAGCACACTGCGCGCGAACGCACCTTCGACGGCGCGCTCCAGCATCGCCAGCGGTTCCTCGAGCCCGATGGCGGTGCGCGGGCCGGGCCGCATCTCCTCGGCCACGCCGTTCAGCATGGGCTCGCTGCGCTGCTGCAGCTTGCGCAGCGCCTCGGCACCGTGGAACTCCAACGCCAGCGTCTCAGCCTTGAGCTCCACCTGTTCGAACCACGACGCGGCCACCTGCTTGCGCACGTCGGCCAGCCTGCCCATGCGCCGATGCTCCAGCACGATGGCCTGGATCACCGCGTCACGCAGGCCCGCAACATCGGCCAGCGCCACGACGCCCAGCGCCGGCACGCAGCCGATCGCCCGCGCGCCCTCGGCGCCTGTCGACAGGAAGGCCACGTAAGTCACGCGCCGTGCCGGCTGCGCGATCGGATCGGCGCCGGCCGGCAGGTCCACCTGCAGCTCATGGCGCTCGAGCTCGCAGCCACCAGCGGTGGCCTGCACCGCCTCCAGGTACTCGCCCTGGTCGATCAGGTGCTTCTGCACCGCACCAGCCATCTTGCGAGCCATGGCCGCCGCGGTGCTGCCGACCCAGGCCATCTCCGGAAAAGCCAGCGGCGTGACAACGACCTCGCCCGATGACGTGGTCAGTTCGAAGAAGGCGAGGCCGGGTTGGTTGGCGGAGCGCATCGAGCCGTCAGTCGGGCAAGCGCAAATCGAGCGCTGGGCCAGCAGACAGCCTGCAGACTTCTTGGTGTTTCATTGACTGCAAGATCCCTTTGGAGAGATTCTCGCAGCAGAAGATCCTTGGTAAGAGGGGGCGGCCCCACTCCTCACGACAATGGCGCGATGGCCTCGATCTCCGCCCATCGTCTCATCGCCGCCGGCATGCATCGGGTGCCCAAGCCTTTTCGTGCCTTCGCGGTGCGCAGCGACGAGCCGCGACACGCCTTCGATGCGCGTGCGCCCTATGGCCAGGTGCACCTCGTGCACACCACGTTTCTCGATGCGGGCTCGCTCGCGGGCCTGGTGGCCCAGGGTTATGCGCGGGTGAACATCGAGGTCTTCTCGGACATCGACTACGCCACCACCACGCAGGACGACCTGGCCTCGGCGGCCCCCGGCGTGACCGACCTGGTCGGTGAGATCGCCGGTGCATTGCAGGTGACCGGGGTTCTGGGCGACGAGTTCGCCTGCTACCGGGACAGCGTCGCCACCCGCATCGATTACCTGGCCTCGTGCGGCGCCGGTTTTCACAACGATGTCAGCCGCCACTGGTCGGGTTGCCTGTTCTGGCTGCTGGCACTCGATGTCGTCGACGTGGAATTCGTGATGCCGCATGCCGGTGTGCGCCTGGCGCTGGCACCCGGTGATCTGCTGGTCTTCGACCAGACGATGGCGCATGGCCTGTGCCGGCCGGCCGACCACGGCGAGGCGGTGGCCACGTCTTTCGAAGCCGGGCCTCATCGGCACCAGCTCTTCCTGACCGGTGAGATGCTGCTGACCGACACCCAGTGGGCAGCGCTCGGCGCACCGTGGCTGCCTGTGGAAGAGCATGATCGCCGCGGGGCGCTCGATCTGATGGTCGCCGAGTTCGACGAGCGCAGCGGCGTCATCAAGCGCTTGCATGCGCTGCGCGATGGCATGAAGCGCAGCACTTGCCACGTCGACGAGTCCACTGGCTGACGTGCTCGGGCTTGGATGCAAACGGCCCACCGAGGCGAAACAGGTGTTCTGCCAATGGCCCAAGTTCCAACGCGGGTGCATGTCTGCTTCAGACTACCCAGGCGGCCGCACGCTGCATTCCTCGTCTGATATGTCGAAGAGGGAAGGTCCGACGAATTGCGTCTCAAGCCTTAGCCGAAGCGTTTGCACGTTGAACGTGCCCTTGGCAGACCATGACTCGCTTTTCAGCCAGAATGTTAGGACATCTCCAGTCCTTTGATATGAACGCGGCTGATCCCCGAAGGCGATCTGCTTTGCGTCGTAGTCGATGCGAAAGAACGAGCCGCCCACATTGAAGTACGGAGTTGGCTTGCATACGTAATCGACCACCTGGGCACCGGCTGGTGCCATGCAGGCAGCACAGAGGAGTACAGCGGAAAGCCATCTTGCCAGCCTAGCTGTGCTTGGAGGACACCAACACGTGGGGGTCATGGGGGTGATCCTGCTGAAGTTGGTTCGGCGCAGGCGAGAATGCCACCGTCACGTCGTTCCGCATCACCAAGGTTGATGACTACAGCGCCGCCCGCGTGGCTTCCTTTCGAGGAGCACGGGGGCGGTGGTTCGCCCTCCTCAAGCAGGCTCGTTCCTCACATCAGCGTGACGAATCGAACCGCCTTCTTCGACGATCAAGACGAACCTGCAGCGGTGCCTGCGACCGAGAACATCGACCATTGAAATGACTGCGTCGACTGTCCGAGGAGTGACCTGCGTCTCCCAGTTGAAGTCAACAGTCTCGCCTTGGCCGCAGGCGTCCCATCGCCTTAGCGAATCTACATCTCCGTCGATCTTCAATGTCAGCTTGATTGCATGACCGCCATAGTTCGTGACCCGAAACCCGCGACTACATCTTTCGGGGCCAATTGATCCCCCCGATGGTTCCAAACTCAGCCTCGGGCTTGCCGATTCTTCTCGCCATCGTCGGTCGAAATCAACAGCGGTCTTTTCGTCCTCGAAGGCTTTGAGAGTCGCCGTCAATTGCCGACGCTGCAAGAAATAGCCAAGGGCCAACCAGATGAATGCAAGTGGGGCAAAGAACCCTGCCAAAAAGTCGCCCCATTCATTTGGTGGCATGGCGCTGGCCTTGCTCCAGTTGAAATGGAGGAACACTACGATGCCCAAAATCCAGACCACGGTCAGCACGACGGCGATCCAAATGGCAATGTCTCCGCGATCGATCTTCGAATTGGTCTTCGACATCAAGCCCCCTCTCTACGGCGGCTAGTCCTACGCGACGGTGGAGGCTTCCGGCGTGGCCGCGTAGCTCCCCGTCCTCGATTCTCTCAGCGTCGGCTCCGGCCAGGCCAGATGTTTCCATGCAGGTGGACTGCCGGCGGGTACCGGACGGCCCGCAGCGGAAGCGTGAGCGGCGCACAGGCTTTTGCGGAGGAGCCTTCCGCCAAGTCATTGAATGCCCGATGTGAGTTTTGAGGCGAGCCAGGAAGCCGCCAGCCAGCGCGTCGTCACTCCTCGCCTGTGATCGGTTGAGCTTCTGGGGCCGCCTGAATCGTCGAGGCGCATCTTGGCGGTCCCTCAACTCGATGGGAGACCATCATGGGAACCGCAGCCAACACCATCCAACGCGAGCCGTGGAACAAGGGCAAGATCGTCGAGCAGAAGGCGCCGTTCAAGCTCAGGGACATCTGGGCACTCCGGGTTCGTCTACAGATGGAGAACCAAGTGCGCGAGCTGGCGCTTTTCAATCTCGGCATCGACAGCAAGCTTCGCGGATGCGGTCTCGTTGCCCTCAAGGTGCGCGATGTCTGCCACGGCGACCAGGTAGCCGCACGCGCCGTCGTGATGCAGCACAAGACCCAGCGCCCCGTTCAGTTCGAGATCACGCCTGCTGCCCGCGAGGCTGTGCAGAAGTGGATCAAGGCAGCGGGGCTGAAGTCCGACGACTCCCTGTTCCGCAGCGGCATTCACGACTCGCCGCACCTCGGGACCCGTCAGTACGCCCGGATTCTCGAAGGCTGGGTCAAGGAGCTCGGTCTTGACGCGGCAGAGTACGGCACGCACTCGATGCGGCGAACCAAGGCGACGCTGATCTATCGGCGGACCAAGAACCTGCGCGCCGTGCAGTTGCTGCTGGGCCACTCCAAGCTTGAGTGCACTGTGCGTCACCTCGGCATCGAGGTGGATGACGCCCTGGAGACCTCGGAGCAAACGGAAATCTGATCCCGAGTGGCCGCCCGGCCGTCGGTGAACGCGCAGGCCGCCGGACGGCCTTCGAGGGGAGGAGACCTGGACACCGCGTCTACAGGCGGCGGCTTCCTGTCGCGCCCTCGATTCACAGTCGCGGCCAGAAGCGGTTGTCCGACCTGTTTGCCTAGACCGGCCATTCGAGCGCGGTGGCGGAAAGTCCAGCCACCCGTTACGGCCGATGGGAAAGCGGAACCGTCGTGAACGCTAAGTAGTGGGGGCGCTCGCGGAGAGGAACGGCTTAAGGACCCGCTCTGCGAATTCTTGAAGGCCCACAGCGTGTGACGCGCAAACGATGCCGATGACGTCTTGTCCGGGATAGCTGCGCCGAAAGGCCTTGTAGAGCGCCTTGGGGCGGCCAGGTCCGGGCTGCAAAGCGGCATACATTGAGTCGGCCAGCTTCGGCGTGAAGCCCGCGTCATCGTAGATAGTCGCGAACGCGGTCTCCAACGACCACAACGGCATGCAGTGCGTGTCAGGAACTGCGGCGTGCCCTGTCGCCACTTGGTCCCCATCGAGGATTGCAATCACAGCAGCTGCTGGCCCCAAGAACCCGTGGGTGCGGTTGCGTTGCAGCAGGCTAACGACTTGGCCGGCACCTCCGACCTCGATGATGAAGTGGCTGAAGTAGGTTGGGGCGCAGTAACTACTGATGAGACGCTCAACCACCGCTTTCGCTGCCTCGTCTTCTACGAGGACGTAGCGGTCCCAGCCCTGGAAGCCAAACATCAGGCTCTTGACGTAGCTGAACGAGCGCGGCTCGAGAATGGACCTGTCGCCACTGGACTCAAGGTAGAGCAGTTCGCCGTCGCCCAAGGTCTGCATGAGGGCAAGTGAGTGGCTGGTGAAAACGACGTTCACAGAAAACTGCGTGCACAGGGCGCGCAACCGTGCGACCAGCCTGGCCTGCGCGGCTGCGTCCAGAGAAATGTCGATCTCATCCACGAAGATGAGGCGAATCCCGGACTGCAGGCGACGGTAGAGGTTGACCAGGAAGAACTCGCCCGAGCTGAAGTAGTCCTCCCGAACGTAGCGACCATCGTCAGTTCTGTAGAAGCAGCACGCACCGCGCGAAAACTTGACCTCGCGTAGGTCTTCAAATCGCGCTTCGCCGTAGATGTTGGTGAGGAATTCGATCATCCCAGCGGGCCGCGAGTCCTGCTCCAGAATGATGCCTACCCTAATCTCGTCGTCAGCATCCGCCAGCGTGCGGAAGTAGCTGAACCTCAAGCCATGCGGGATAGGGAGCTCGACAGTGACGAGCCTCTGCAGTGCTCGGGGCACCGGCTGCCGAGTGCTGAGCGTCCGAGCGGCTGGGTCGTAGGCGAAGTCAAAGGTGCTCTCGTCAACCCTGTAGCGCACCGTGCTGCTGGCACGCAACGCCCCTGAAGACGTCGTTCTGCTGAACGTGTCGGCAAGGACAAAGTTCATCACCGCCTTTGCCAAGGTGGTCTTTCCCGCTCCATTGCGGCCAACGATACACAGCGGCGCATTTCTATCGAGGTCCAGGCACAACTCAAGCGCCCTGACGGGTCGCACATCGTTGATCTCGACCTTGAACAGCATCGGGCCTCAGCCGAACGACCGGTGCAGAAACAGGTCGACCACTGCCGCACCGTACTTGCGCCGAAGCTTGTCCAGATAGGCCTGGTCGACCGTGTTGACGTAGTTCAGAAGGCCAGCTAGCCGAGCTTCAACCTTGTCAGGCCCTGCTTCCAGTAGCGCGTTGAAACGCTCACGATTGCGAAGGTAGAGGTGCAGCATGGTCTCAATCTCGTCCTTCACCGCCGAATCGACGGAGACGCTCCCGTTGGGAAGCAAGACCATGCCCAGGAGCTTGATCTTGCCGCCTGCCTTCAAGAACTTGGACTTGCCGCGGTGGAGCTGAAGAGTGTTGTTGAACATGCTCCCCAAAAGTTCCTCCAGGAGGCACGCACTCGCCTCAACCTGAGAGCGTTCGGCCGCAGAGAGGATGATGTCGTCGGCGTATCGGGTGAAGGTGACACCTAGGCCTACGCACCGGTCCTGGAAAGCCCCGTCGAAGGCGTAGAGCGCGGCATTGCTCAGGCCTGGTGAGGTGGAGAATCCCACCGGCAAAGAGCCATCCACGCACATCAGGTCGAGCATGTGCTCGAGGTGCTCCTGAAGGTCTGCAATCGGAAGGCGTTCGGTAGCAGCAACGATTGTCTCGCGCACCAGCCCACGTGTGATGCTAGGGAAAAACGACTCGACGTCGGTGACAAAGAAATGGCGGCCTGCTGTGTGTTTCTCGACGGCTGCACGGGCGTTCACGCCCTTCCTGTATGAGAAGACGGCCTCATGGACGGGCAAGAAGTCCACGAGAAAGAGCTTCAGGAAGTTGTGGTGCGCTCGAAGGCGCTCGCTCGGGCTGACGAGCACCAGCTGCTTCAAGCCCTTTTTCACCTCCTTGCGGTCGAGGTCGTCCACCGACACCTTGCGCATGAAGTCGGCGAAGGTCCTCTTGCCATGAAACATGGCCTCGAACAGAGCTTGCAGGGGCTTCTTCACAGTGGGCTTGGGTTCCTGCGCGGTGGACCGAGAGGGCGGGCTGCGCTACCATGTTGCCATGCTGGCTGACTAGGAGCATCTCCGGTCATCACAAGCCAGCCTCTAGGCCGTCTGATCTACTTGTGTGATGCGTCCCTCGTGGCGCTCACACAAGGCGTAGACTGGTTCGGAGTGGCCCCACCTGCTCCTCAGTCACGATTGCGCCCCTCCCAAGGTAGCTATAGCGTAGCCCTCCCGTCGTATACATGATGACCCGGCCACGGTCGCTGAACCCGTGTGGCTCGGCGTCCATCTCGGCCAGTTCGTTCAACAGCCAAGCTCCTCGCTGACGGATTCATCCAGCTGAACGCAATAGCGCTACCGGCTGCCCATGGCTCAATGCCCCCAGGTTGCCCCTGAGCCGTCGCAGAATGCGTGGCTACAAGAGACTGCTACCGCTGCGTACCGGCCTCCCGCTCCCGCGGGCTGAGGGATCGCAACGGGTCGACTTGAGCGCGTCGCGGCGGGCGGGAGCGGCCTTTCGCGGAGCGGCCTTCACGGTCGCGACGTTAGCGTCAGCTTGACCTCGCATAGCTGACGCTCGGGCCACCACGGGCTGCCGAAGTGGGCGTCAGCTTGATGGCGCTTGCCGTGACCACGCCCGACGGCTGCGAGCGGCTCCTCCCGCTGCATCGCAGACATACGCCCGCCGCACACCCACCCCAACCACCCCTCACACCAGCCTCCACCGCCAAGCCCCGTAAGATCCCCCTCCATCCATGAGCGAAAAGTCAGCTCACCGCTTCTACCGAGACCCCCGCTTTCCGCACATCGAGGTGCGGGACGTTCGTGACGCGCGCGATGTGGGGTATGCCCGTCATTCGCACGACAGCTTCTCGATCGGCATCGTCACCGGTGGACGCAGCACGTATCTGCACGAGCGCGGGCAAGACGAGGTGGGGGCCGGCGCAGTCGTCCTGATGAATCCGGGCGCGATACATGCCTGCAACCCGGTCGATTCGGCCACCTGGTCGTATCGCATGGTGCATGTGGATGCGGCCTGGTTGTGCCGGTTCCAATGCGAGCTCGGTGTCGACGCGGCGGGGAGCCTGCATGAGTTCGGGGTGACGTCGACGATGGATGCGGCGCTTCATGGCGGCGTCGCCACGCTCTGTGATCGCTTCGCGGATTCGACAGAGGACGAATTCGCTCGGCACGAGGCCATCGTCGAGCTGGCCACGGCGCTGCATGAGCGCTTTCCCAGGCGCCCGCTGCCGGCGCGGTCCATCCCGCCGGGGCTGGCGCGGGTGGCCGAGTACATCGCTGCGAACTACGCGCAGCCTGTTTCGCTGGCTGAGCTGTGCAAGGTGTCAGGGCTGTCCGAATCGCACCTGGTGCGTTCGTTCAAGAAGCGCTTCGGCATGACGCCGCACGAGTACCTGATCGATCAGCGCATTCGCCACAGCCGCCACGAATTGCGGCGCGGTCGGCCGATCGCCGAGCTTGCGCTGGAGCTCGGCTTCGCCGACCAGGCCCATCTGCAGCGCATGTTCAAGCGCATCGTCGCCACCACGCCCGGCCAGTACCGCCTTTCGAACGGGGCGCCTGTCAGCCCACCGCTCAGTGCCACAACATGACGACGGCACTGATGGCCAACAGCCCGGCCATCAGCGCGTTGAAGCGGCGCATTGTTCGCGCATTGGTGAGCATGGACGACACGGCGCTTCCGGCCACTGCCCAAGCGCCCACCGACGCAAAGCAGATCGCGAAGTAGATCGCGGCGAACAGCCACACCCTGGCCATGTCGCCGTCTGCGGCGTACACCGCGATGCCTGAAACCGACGCCAGCCACGCTTTCGGGTTCAGCCACTGCATCGCCGCGCCCGCCCACATCGACGGGCGGCGATCCGGCTTCTTCGACTGGCCGATCTCGCCGCTGTCCAGCAGCAACCTGAACGCCATGTAGAGCAGGAACAGCACGCCCGCCCAGCGCATGCCCTGCATCAGCATCGGCAGCGCTCGCGCCGCCTGCTGCAACCCCAACCCGACGAGCACCAGCAGCGCCGTGAAGCCGACCGTGGCACCGGCCACATACGGCAGGCTCGAGCGCCAGCCGTGCCGGGCGCCGCTGCTCAGCGCCACCAGGTTGACCGGCCCCGGTGTGGCCGACGCGACCAGCGCGAATGCGGCCATGGAAAGTTCGATGTTCATGACGTCTGCGATGCGAAAAGCCGCACCGTAGCGTCGAGGCTTGGGGCCTGTATTGAAGGAAGTTGCTCTTCTCGAAGGCCATCGACCGTGAGCCGCTGGACAGCCTCGCCCAGTCGCTGATGTCCCCAACCCTGAGGATGGGCGTCCATGCGCGATGGGATGCGAGGTTCAGGCTTGTCAGCAGCCGGGCGATGAACGCGCCAGGTGTGGACGACGTCGCGAGAAATCGCATCGGGCATAAGGTTGCTTCATGGCTGTGACACTGCGCACTTCCAATTCCAACCATGAGGTGACACCCCGATGAGATTCGCTTCCCTGCGCAATCACCTGCTCGTGGGCGCCGTTGCGCTCGCCTGCGCGGCCGCCCACGCGGCGTCGCAAGCCCCCGTCGCGGCCGAGAACGGCATGGTCGTGACCGCCCAGCACCTGGCCACGCGCGTCGGTGTCGACGTGCTGAAGGACGGTGGCAACGCCATCGATGCCGCGGTGGCGGTGGGCTACGCGCTGGCCGTGGTCTACCCCGCGGCCGGCAACCTGGGCGGCGGTGGTTTCATGACCATCCAGCTCGCCGACGGCCGCAAGACCTTTCTCGACTTCCGCGAGAAGGCGCCGCTGGCCGCCACCGCCCACATGTACCTCGACAAGGACGGCAACGTCGTCAAGGGCGCGAGCACGATTGGCCACCTGGCTGTCGGCGTGCCCGGCACCGTGTCGGGCCTGGAGCTGGCGCGAGAAAAGTACGGCACGATGAAGCGCCCCACCCTGCTCGCGCCGGCCATCAAGCTCGCTCACGACGGCTTCGTGCTCGAACAGGGCGACATCGACCTGCTCGCCACCGCGACCAACGATTTCAAGAAAGACCCGTCAACGGCCGCGATCTTCCTGAACAAGGGCGAGCCGTTCCAGCCCGGCCAAAAGCTGGTGCAGAAGGACCTCGCGGCCACGCTGAGGCTGATCAGCGACAAGGGCAGCAGCGGCTTCTACCAAGGCAGCGTGGGCGCCGCAATCGTCGCGTCGAGCCAGGCCGGCAAGGGCCTCATCACGCAGGCCGACCTCGACCAGTACAAGACCCGCGAGATGGCGCCCGTCGAGTGCGACTACCGTGGCTACCACGTGGTCTCGGCGCCGCCGCCGAGCTCGGGCGGGGTGATCATCTGCGAGATCCTCAATGTGCTCGAAGGCTACCCGCTGAAGGAGATGGGCTTCCGCTCGGCACAGGCGGTGCACTACCAGATCGAGGCGATGCGCCATGCCTATGTGGACCGCAACTCGTACCTCGGCGACCCCGACTTCGTGAAGAACCCGCTCGACCGGCTGCTGTCGAAAGACTACGCCGCCAAGCTGCGCGCGGCGATCGACCCCGCCAAGGCCGGCGTCAGCCAGGAAATCAAGCCCGGCGTGGCGCCGCACGAAGGCAGCAACACCACCCACTACTCGATCGTCGACAAATGGGGCAACGCCGTGTCGGTGACCTACACGCTGAACGACTGGTTCGGTGCCAAGGTCACCGCCGCGAAGACCGGCGTGTTGCTCAACGACGAGATGGACGACTTCACCGCCAAGATCGGCGTGCCCAACCTCTACGGCCTGGTGCAGGGCGAGGCGAACGCGATCGCCCCGGGCAAGCGGCCGCTGTCGTCGATGAGCCCGACCATCGTCACCAAGGACGGCAAGCCGGTGATGGTCGTCGGCACACCGGGTGGCAGCCGCATCATCACCGCGGTGCTGCACACGCTGCTCAACGTGATCGACTACGGCATGACCGTGCAAGAGGCGGTGGATGCGCCGCGCTTTCACCAGCAGTGGCTGCCCGAGGCCACCAATGTCGAGCACTTCGCGCTCAGCCCCGACACGCGCAAGATCCTCGAAGGCATGGGCCACAAGCTGAGCGACCCGCAGCCGGCGAATCACCTTGCGGCCATCCTGGTCGGCGCGCCGTCACTGGGCGGCAAGCCGGTGGGCAAGAACCGCTTCTACGGCGCGAACGACCCGCGGCGCAACAGCGGCTTGGCGCTGGGCTACTGAAAATGACGCGGGCGCTCCCACCCAAGGTGTGGAGCGCCCGCGGGCCTGGTGACAGAGCCAGCTACAGGAGCTTGAGATCGGCCCCAGACCGGGAGATTGAAGACATATCACCTCCTTTCGTAGTTGCTGCGACGCCCGCAGATTACTCGTTTTGGGCCGCAGGTCAACCGCCCCTCACGCTCGGTTACCGCAGCAACCGTCATGGCACGCGGCGGCGGGGCTTTGCCGGCCCTCACGCACAGTCGCGCAGCTCGTCGGCCAGCTTCGGTATCGGCGCGCCGCCCGTGCCGAACTTGGCTTCGTGGGCCTTGAACAGCTCGTCGCTCTTGCGCAGGTAGCGGCAGGCCTCGGCCTTGTCGGCCCGCACCGCCGCGGCCGGTTGCCGCGGCGCCTCGGCCCGCGCCTTCAGCGCGCTGGCCATGTTGTAGTAGGCTAGGCCGTAGTCGCGCAGCGAGACGAGGTTGGTGCGCGCCTCATCCGGCACCTTGGCAAAGGCGTCGAGCGCCTGCTGGGCCGCCTCGACGGCGGCCTGCCATTGGCCGGCCACGAGCAAGGTGTCGGCCAGCTCGCCGCTGAAGGTGCCCAGGTCGATCCGCAGCATCGCGTTGTCCGGGTCTTTCGCGACCATCGGCTTCAGCACGTCCACCGCCTGCCGGTGGGCGGTGATCGCTTCGTCCATGCGCTTGAGCAGCAGCAGTGCATAGCCGCTGTGGTCGTAGACCACGGCCAGGTTGGCCTTCAGCATGGTGTCGTCGGGGTGCGCCTTCAGCAGATCGTTGAGCACCGCCGCGCTGCGGTTCAGGTCGGCCAGCATCGCCGGCGCGTCGACCTCTGGTGTTGCGCCCTGGGCCAGGTGCTGGCTGCGAATGCCGTACATGCTGGCCAGGTTGGCGCCGGTCGACACCTCGTCGGGCTGGTTGGCATGCAGGCGCTCGAGCAAGGTGATGGCCTCGTCGATGGCGGGGCCGAAGTCCTTGTCCTGGCCGGCGAACAGGTGGATCTGCGCCAACGCCCCCAACAAGGTGGCCAGCTGGCGCTGGCCCGCCAGGTTGTTGGGGTCGGCCTTCAGCTGGCGCCGCGTGGCGGCAATGCCCTGCTCGGCGCGCTGGCGGCCGGCGTCCAGCTCGCCCTGCGACGCCAGCAGCACGGCCAGCACGCGGATGGTCCGGCCCAACTCGAGGTACACCCCCGCCGCGGTCTTGGCCGGCAGTTCGGTGTTCAGCAAGGGCTCGAGCAAGGCCAGGCCGCGCTCGTAGCTGGCACGCGCGCTCTTGGGGTCGCCCAGGTTCGAGGCCATCGGCCCGCCCTGGATGTCGCCGATCTGGCGGTAGCCGGTGGCCAGCTCGACCTTCAGCTGGGCATCGTCTTGCGCCTCGGCGCCCAGCCGCTCCAGGTAGGTCAAGGCGTTCTTCACGATCAGCTGCCGCGCCGGCGTGGAGCCGGGCAGATGCTCGATCGCCTGGTGCACGTCGAACACCAGCATGTTCGCCAGCGCGCGCACGCTGGCGAAGTGCTCCTGGGCCCGCTCTTTCTGGCGCTTGGCCTCGATGCCCTCGTAGGCGGCTAGGCCCAGGCCCGCGACCAGCGCCAGGTTGGCCACCAGCGCGGCGCCCATGGCCGCGCGGTGGCGCAGCACGAAGCGGCCGGCGCGGTAGCTCCAGGCACCGCGGCGCGCTTGCACCGGCAGCCCTTCGAGGTGGCGAAACAGGTCGTCCGACAGCTGCTCGGCGCTGGCATAGCGGCGCGCGGGCTGCTTGCGCAAGGCCATCAGCACCACCGCGTCGAGGTCACCCTTCAGGCGTTGGCGTAACGCGCGATTGGTACGCACTGCCGCGCTGGGCGGTGCGGGCTCGTCGTTGCAGATGGCCTGGCTGAGCGTGAAGTCGCTGCTCGTCGTGTCACCCGGGTAGGGGCTGGTCTGCGCCAGCAGGCGGTAGAGCACCACGCCGAGCGCATACACATCGCTGGCCGGCGTCACCGGCTGCCCCAGCACCTGCTCGGGGCTGGCGTAGGCCAGCGTCATCACGCGCTGCTGGGTCGCGGTGGGGGCGTCGCCGTCGCCGGGCATCGCCACCCGCTTGGCGATGCCGAAGTCGACCAGCTTGACCACCCCTTCGTCGGTCACCAGGATGTTGGCCGGCTTCAGGTCGCGGTGCACCACGCCCTTCTGGTGCGCGTAGTGCACGACCGCGCAGACGGTGCGAAACAGCCTCAGCCGCGCCGACACGTCCAGCCCGCGCTGCTGGGCATGCACATCGACCGGCACGCCGACCACGCGCTCCATCACGAAGTACGGCACGCCCTCTTCGGTGATGCCGCCGTCGAGCACCTTGGCGAGGTTCGGGTGGTCCAGGCTCGCCAAAATCTGCCGCTCGGCCCGAAAGCGCTCGACCAGCGACGGGTCGGACAGGCCCTCGCGCATCAACTTGATCGCCACCTGCTGCTCGTACTGCCCGTCGACCCGCTCGGCCAGGTAGACCTGGCCCATGCCGCCCTGGGCGATCAGCGAGACCAGCTTGAACGCGCCCAGCCGCCGCCCGAGCCACTGCTGGGCCAGGTGCGCGTCCAGCGCATCCAGCGCGAGCTCGGCAGGCGCCTCGTCCAGCAGGCTGCGCGAGGGCTCGGCGGCCGCCAGCAAGGTGCCGAGCTCGGCCAGCAATTCGGCGTCGTCGCCTGCGCGCTCGGCCACGTAGGCATGGCGCTGCTCGGCCGGCTGCTCCAGCGCATCGGCCAGCAAACGCTTGATGAGTTGCCAGCGCTCGGCCGGCAGCGGGGTGTTCATGTCGCAGCGTCCTTTCGGTGGCGTGCGATTCACGCACGCCGCCCGGCCCGCTGCAAGACTCTGGCGCCTGGATTTACCCCGTGCTACGAATTTTCGTAGCGCCCGATCGGGTGGCTTTTACGTGGGCCAGCGCTGCGGCGCCGATCACGCCGCGCGCGGGCTCAGCCGCAGCAGCCCGCGCTGGGCCGGGCGGGTGGTGTGGCCGGCAGCGCCAGGTCTTCCAGGATCGTGCAGTCCGGCCGCCCGCCACCCCCAGCAGCGGCACGGCGCAACACGCCACGCAGGCCGCACCGAGCCCCACCATCACTTTCCACGGTCGCATGAACACTCCTTTTGCCGGGACCGATCGTCCCCAGGCCAGAAGGTAGAACCTCAAGCCACTTGAGGAGCAAGCGGTTCTTGCGGCTGGCGGGTGCGTGGGCGCGAGACGGCGCGCCTCAAGCCGGCAGCGCGTCCCCGAACACCTGCAGCGCCTGGCCGTGCAGTGCGCGCAGCAGGTCGACCGGGTCGACCGCCTCGGCCAGCGCCAGCGCGCCGCTGCGGCGATACGTCGGCGCGAGCAGGCGCAGCGCGGCTTCGACGACGATCGGCGCGGTGACGGCGTAGATGTCTTGCCCCCGCACGCCGGCCGACCGGGTGGCCCCGGCTTGCGCCACCTGCACCACGAGCTCGAAGCGTTGCGCCGAGCGGCCGTCGGCGTCGACCGCGGTGGGCGTGGGGGTGGACGCGTCGCGGATGTCGTCGATCGCCGAGCGGTTGATCAGCGAGCGGATCGTGTCGGCCTGCAGATGGTGCGCCAGCATCACAATCTCGCTGAACGGCAGCTCGATCATCTGCTGGCGGCCCATCGGCGGCGCAAAAGCCCAGTCCGGCACATCGGCCGACGGCAGCAGCGGCGCGAACTGCCCACCCTTGACCACCACACGAGGCACGTTGTTGCGCTCGCCCGTCTTGCGCGTGCCGGCGGTGGGCCACCAGCGGTCGAGCGCCACCGCGACGGTGATCTCGTCGATCTGGCCGGCGCGTGCCAGCGCACTGGCCAACAGATCGGCCAAGCCGCCGTAGAACCCGGCCGCCGGCAGCACGACCCGTCCCGCGGCGCGCGCCGCGGCGTCGAAATCGGCCAGGCTGGCTTGCGCGCTCGCCTGCTCGGCGGTCACGTCGATGTAGTGGCAACCGGCCCGCAACGCGGCCTGCGCCACCGGCGCGGCGGTGTCGAGAAACGGGCCAGCGCAGTTGATGACCACCGCGCAGCCGGCAAAGGCCTGCTCGAGGCCGGCCGCGTCGTCGAGCGCCGCCACGCGCGCAACAGCCGACGGGAACAGCTGCCCGAGCCGCGCAGCGTTGCGCCCGACCACCACCACCTGAAGCCCGCGACGCTGCGCTTCATGGACGACGAATTGGCCGGTGTGGCCGGTGGCGCCGTAGACAGCGATGAACGGGGCGGTGGCGAGAGAAGTCGAGGGCATGGGAACCTTTCAATGAGATACAGACCTGTCTGTTCTTCAAATACTACAGACAGGTCTGTATCATGTCAAACATGCCCAGCTCACCTGCATCCCGCCTGTCGCGAACCGCCTCTTCGCCCGGCCACGCCGGCGCGGCGTCGAAACGTTCTTCCAAGGCCAAGCTCGACGCCCCCTCGGCCGAGCCCACCGCCGACGTGCGCGGCCGCATCCTCGACACCGCGTCGGCCCTGTTCTACGAGCGTGGCGTGCGCGCTGTCGGCGTCGACCTGGTGGTGCAGGAGGCGGCGGTCGCCAAGACCAGCCTGTACCGCTACTTCCCGACCAAGGACGACCTGATCGTCGCCTTCCTCGAGCGGGAAGACGTCGAGTTCTGGGGCCAGTGGGACGGCGTGGCCGCGCAGCATGCCGACGACCCCGCCGGCGAACTGGCCGCCCACCTGCGCTGGATCGGCGAGCGCCTGGCCCGCGCCAACTACCGCGGCTGCCCGCAGATCAACGTGGCCGCCGAGTTCGCCGAGCAAGACCACCCGGCCCGGCAGGTGTCGCAGCGGCACATGCAGGCGCTGCGCGGCCGCTTGCTGGCGATCACCAAGCGACTGGGCATCGCCAAGCCCGACGCGTTGGCGGCACAGCTCGCGGTGCTGGTCAACGGCGCCTTCGTCAGCTCGGCGCTGCTGAGCCCCGAAGAAGCCACCGGCGTCTTGCTCGGGGCGCTGAAGGCGCTGCTCGCCGGCGCACGCGCCAGCCGCTGAGCGTGGCGGCGAGCCGCCCAGGTCATCGCCCCGACACGTGAGGCCCCTACGCTGCGCAGCCTCATCTGCTGTTCCAACGAGGAGCCCCATGCACCGATCTCTTGCCCTTCACTTCGCCGTTGCCGCCGCACTGGCCGCCTCGGCGCTGTCGGCCTGCGCGGCCGCGGCCGTCACCGAGACGGCGTACAAGGTGCCGTCGGTGCAGCTCGGCCCGCGCCCGTTCTTCCTCGTCAACGACATGCCTGAGGGCAAGTTGAAGCGCGAGCTCAACGCCTGCGCGAAGAAGACCGAGCAGTACCACGTCAGCGCGTTCTCGATCGCCCACCGTGGCGCGCCGCTGCAGTTTCCCGAGCACTCCCGCGAGGCCTACGAGGCCGGTGCGCGCATGGGCGCCGGCATCATGGAATGCGACGTCGCCTTCACGAAGGACAAGGAGCTCGTCTGCCGCCATGCGCAGAACGACCTGCACACGACCACCAACATCCTGCAGACGCCGCTGGCGGCCAAGTGCACCACGCCGTTCCAGCCCGCCACCTTTGACGACGCCGGCAACCTGGTGAGCCCGGCGAAGGCCGAGTGCCGCACCAGCGACATCACGCTGGCCGAGTTCAAGACCTTGCGCGGCAAGATGGACGCGTTCAACCCGCGCGCCAGGACCGTGGCCGAGTACCTGGCCGGCACGCCGACCTTCCGCACCGATCTGTACGCGGGCCCGACCAGCGGCACGCTGATGACCCACGCCGAGAGCATCGAGCTGTTCAAGAAGTTCGGCGTCAAGATGACGCCGGAGCTGAAGACGCCGGTGGTCGCGATGCCGTTCGACGGCTTCACGCAGCAGGCCTATGCGCAGAAGATGATCGATGAGTACAAGGCCGCGGGCGTGGCGCCGGGCAAGGTGTATGCGCAGTCGTTCTTGAAAGACGACATCCTCTACTGGCTCGCGCATGAGCCGGCGTTCGGCAAACAGGCCGTCTACCTCGACGACGCCGCCACCGTGCCCGACCTGCCGACCGCCGCCGAGCTGCAGGCCTACAAGGCGCAGGGCATCAACATCTGGGCGCCGCCGAGCTGGGCCTTGCTGGCGCTGGACGGCTCGAACAACATCGTGCCGTCGCAAGCCGCCAAAGACGCCAAGGCGGCCGGCCTGGGCTTGATCACTTGGTCGCTGGAGCGCAGCGGCATCCTCGCCGACGGCAACAACGGCTCGTACTACCAGACCATCGATGCGGCCATCTCGCGCGAGGGCGATGTGCTGCGCGTGATCGATGTGTTGGCGAAGGACGTCGGCGTGATCGGCATCTTCAGCGACTGGCCGGCGACGGTGTCGTTCTACGCGAACTGCAAGGGGCTCTGAAGCCACTTGGCCGCAGCAGCCCACGCGCGGGCTGCCGCGGCACGAAGGCGGGTTCAGGCGCCGACGTAGGCCGCGAGGTGTTGGCCGGTCAGCGTCGAGCGCTTCTTGACCAGATCGGCCGGCGTGCCCTCGAAGACGACCCGGCCGCCGTCGTGCCCCGCGCCAGGGCCGAGGTCGATGATCCAGTCGGCATGTGCCATCACCGCCTGGTGGTGCTCGATCACGACCACCGACTTGCCGGCGTCGACCAGCCGGTCGAGCAGGCCGAGCAGTTGCTCGACATCGGCCAGGTGCAGCCCGGTGGTCGGCTCGTCGAGCACGTAGACATCGCCCTTCTCGGCCATCTGCGTGGCCAGCTTGAGCCGCTGCCGCTCGCCGCCGGACAGCGTGGTCAGCGGCTGGCCCAGGCCCAGGTAGCCCAACCCCACCTCGGCCAAGCGCTCGAGGATGGTGTGCGCCGCGGGCGTGCGCGCCGGGCCGGTGCCGAAGAAGTCTTTCGCCTCGGCGACCGACATCGCGAGCACCTCGCTGATGTTGCGCCCACCGAGGTGGTAGCCCAGCACCGAGGCCTGGAAGCGCCTGCCCTCGCACTCTTCGCAGACGGTGGTCACGCCGGCCATCACGCCCAGATCGGTGTAGATCACGCCGGCGCCGTTGCAGCTGGGGCAGGCGCCTTCGGAGTTGGCGCTGAACAGCGCCGGCTTGACGCCGTTGGCCTTGGCGAACGCCGAGCGGATCGGGTCGAGCAGGCCTGTGTAGGTGGCCGGGTAGCTGCGGCGCGAGCCGTGGATCGCGCCCTGGTCGATCGTGACGACGCCGGCACCGGCGGGGATCGACCCGTGCACGAGCGAGCTCTTGCCCGAGCCCGCCACGCCGGTGACGACCACCAGCACCCCGAGCGGGATGTCGACGTCGACATCGCGCAGGTTGTGCGTCTTCGCGCCGCGGATGGCCAGCTGGCCGGTGGGCCGGCGCACCGCCTTCTTCAGCTTGGCGCGGTCGTCGAAGTGGCGGCCGGTCAGGGTCTGGCTGGCGCGCAGCCCGTCGACCGTGCCTTCGAAACAGAGGCTGCCGCCGGCGGCACCGGCCCCGGGGCCGAGGTCGACCACGTGGTCGGCGATCGCGATCGTCTCGGGCTTGTGCTCCACCACGAGCACCGTGTTGCCCTTGTCGCGCAGCCGCAGCAGCAGCTCGTTCATGCGCTGGATGTCGTGCGGGTGCAGCCCGATCGTCGGCTCGTCGAACACGTAGGTGATGTCGGTCAACGACGAGCCGAGGTGGCGGATCATCTTCACGCGCTGTGCCTCGCCGCCCGACAGCGTGCCCGACGGCCGGTCGAGGCTGAGGTAGCCCAGCCCGATCTCGACGAACGAGTCGAGCGTGTGGGCCAGCGCGGTGAGCAGCGGCGCCACGGTCGGCTCGTCGAGCCCGCGCACCCACTGGGCCAGGTCGCTGATCTGCATTGCGCAGGCGTCGGCGATGCTGATCTTCTTGATCTTCGACGAGCGTGCGCCTTCGCTCAGCCGCGTGCCGCCGCAGTCGGGGCAGGTGGTGAAGGTGACCGCCCGCTCGACGAACGCGCGCACATGCGGCTGCAGCGCGTCCACGTCTTTCGACAGCATCGATTTCTGGATCTTCGGGATCAGCCCTTCGTAGGTCAGGTTGATGTTGTCGACCTTGATCTTGGTCGGCTCCTTGTGCAGCAGGTCGTGCAGCTCGCGCTTGGTGAACTTGCGGATCGGCTTGTCGGGGTCGAAGAAGCCGCAGCCGGTGAAGATGCGGCCGAACCAGCCGTCCATGCTGTAGCCGGGGATCGTCAGCGCGCCTTCGTTGAGCGACTTGCTGTCGTCGTAGAGCTGCGTCAGGTCGATGTCGCTGACCGAGCCCATGCCGTCGCAGCGCGGGCACATGCCGCCGGTGCGGTTGAAGGTCTGCTTGACGGTCTGCGTCTTGCCCTCGCCACGCTCGACCGTGATCGCACCAGCCGCCCGCACCGACGGCACGTTGAACGCGAACGCGCTGGGCGGGCCGAGGTGCGGCTTGCCGAGCCGGCTGAACAAGATGCGCAGCATCGCGTTCGCATCGGTCACCGTGCCGACGGTGGAGCGCGGGTTGGCGACCAGGCGCTCCTGGTCGACGATGATCGCGGTGGTCAGCCCTTCGAGCACGTCGACCTCGGGCCGCGCCAGCGTCGGCATGAAGCCCTGCACGAAGGCGCTGTAGGTCTCGTTGATCAGCCGCTGCGACTCGGCGGCGATGGTGCCGAACACCAGCGAGCTCTTGCCCGAGCCCGAGATGCCGGTGAACACCGTCAACCGGCGCTTGGGCAGCTCGAGGCTGATGTCCTTGAGGTTGTTCTCGCGCGCGCCCTGCACGCGGATCAGGTCGTGGCTGTCGGGCCCTTGAGTCGCGGGCGACGGCGTCTTCTTCTTGGTGGCCATGCTCTGGTGGTGTCTTTCGTCTTTCAACGCCGCAGTCGCCCGGCGCTCAGCGCGCCTGCTGGATACGGATCATGTTGCCCGCCGGGTCGCGCACGCCGCAGTCGCGCACGCCGTAGGGCTGGTCGGTGGGCTCCTGCACGATCTCGGCGTCGCGCGACTGCAGGCGGTCGAAGGTGGCGTCGAGGTCCTTGGTGGCCAGCAGCAGCATCGCGAAGGTGCCCTTGGCCATCATCTCGGTGATGGTGCGGCGCTCGTCATCGGTGACGCCGGGGGTGGCGCCGGGCGGGTACAGCACGATCGAGGTGCCGGGCTGGCCAACCGGGCCGACGGTGATCCAGCGCATGCCGTTGTAGCCCACGTCGTTGCGGACCTCGAAGCCGAGGGTGTCGCGGTAGAAGGCCAGCGAGACCTCCGGGTCGGTGTGCGGCAGAAAAGTCGAGTGGATGGTGATGTCCATGGGGCGGTCTCCTTGAGGGGTGGTGGAGGCCCTCGGGCCCGGTGTCAGCGGCGTCCGAGGTCCATGGCGGTCAGTCTAGGTCGGGCTCGGTGATCGGCGCTTCTCGATTCCTGATCGGTCGCGTCACCTGCTTGGCGACACAAGAAGGCATCCCCGCCGTCTCGTGGGCCGACTCGCGCCGGTAGACGCTGGGCGACACGCCCACCAGCTCGGTGAAGCGTGTGCTGAAGGTGCCCAGCGACGAGCAGCCGACCTCGAAGCAGACCTCGGTGACGTTGAGATCGCCCCGCCGCAGCAAGGCCATCGCGCGCTCGATGCGCCGGGTCATCAGGTAGGAGTACACCGATTCGCCGTAGGCCAGCCGGAACTGGCGGCTCAGGTGCCCGGCCGACATGCCGGCGTCGCGCGCGAGGGCGTCCACGTCCAGCGGCTGCGCGTACTCGCGGTCGATGCGGTCGCGCACGCGGCGCAGGCGTGCCAGGTCGCGCAAGCGCTGCGCCTCGGTGGGTTTGTGGGTCGCCTAGTGTCCTGTCCCGCAAATAACTGTCATTGCGACGGGCCGCAATGGGGATGATCGGGAGGCACCGAGCCGGGCAGATACCGGGCGGTATCTGCTCGGCTTGGCAACGCTGCGAGCGCCCCATTTCGGCCCGCCAGAAATGCCGAAAGTGGGTTCGACCAGATGGCGCGCTCGCGCGCCCGGCCATCAGGGCAGATACGCTCGGTATCTGCCCAGCTGTCCGGCCGCACCATCATCACCATCTGGTCGAATCTCAATGGCAGTTATTTGCGGGACAGGACACTAGACGATCGTGCCAGATCACCCCGGCGCGCTCAAGTCCGCAGATTCGGTGCTCGGCCGGCCACCGGGCCGCCTGCTCAGCGGCGCACGGCCGCAGCAGACGGGTCCCGGCTTTCGAGGTAGGCCGCGAGCCACGCGCAGACCGAGGCCAGCTCGGCCTCCACCGGCGACAGCCGCCCGCGCACGGCCGGGTGGTCCTCGCGAAGGGCCGTCTCCAGTTCGCGAGCCAGGTCCGCCAGGTGCAGCGCGCCGACCAGGCCAGCCGACGAGATCAGTGTGTGGGCGGTGCGCGCCGCGCCCTCGTGGTCTTGCGCCGACAGGCACTGCTGCAGTGCGCCGACCACGTCGCCCGCGCTGGCAACGAAACGCTCGGCCACCCGGGCGTAGAGATCGGCCCTGCCCATGCAGCGCGCCAGGCCGGCCTCGATCGACACACCGGCGGGTCGCAGGGCCACCGGATCGCCGGCGCCGGCTTGGCCCTGCCCCGCCGGCGCATCCGGCATCCACTTGGCCAGGACGCGGAACAGCTCGTCCGGCACGAAGGGCTTGGTGACGAAGTCGTCCATCCCGGCTTGCTGGCACATCGCCCGGTCCTTGGCCATGGCGTGCGCGGTCATCGCAACGATGGGCAGCCTCGCCCACCTCGGGTCGGCCCTGAGCCGGCGGGTGGTTTCGTAGCCGTCCATCTCGGGCATCTGCACGTCCATCAGCACCAGGTCGAATGGCGCGGCGCCGATCTTGGCCAGCGCGTCGCGGCCCGAGCTGGCGACCTCCACGCTGACCGCACACACATCCTCGAGCAGCTCCCTGGCCACGATCTGGTTGATGTCGTTGTCCTCGACCAGCAGGATCCGCCGGCCCTTCAAGGCGGCGTAGGTGGGCAGCTCGCCGGCAGAGGGCACCGCGTCGGGCGCGGCGCCATCGGACGCCGCAGTGCCGAACTGGGCCGTGAACACGAACTCGCTGCCCTGACCGAGCTCGGAGCTGGCGACGATCTCGCCGCCCATCAACTCGACCAGGCGCCTGCAGATGGCCAGCCCCAGACCGGTGCCACCGTACACGCGCGTGGTGGAGGCGTCGGCCTGGTTGAAAGGCTCGAACAGCCTGCGCACCTGCGCCTGCGACATGCCGATCCCGCTGTCGCGGACCGAGAACCGCAGCACGACCCGATCGGCCGGCAAGGGCTGGTGCGCGTCGTGCACGTCGGACCGCTCCACCCGCAGCAGGATCTTGCCCCGCTCGGTGAACTTCACGGCGTTGGAGCACAGGTTCAGCAGCACCTGCTCCAGGCGAAGCGAGTCACCGATCAACAGGTCGGGCACCCCCGCGCCGACATCGAGCTTCAGCGGCAGGCCCTTCTCCTGGGCGCGCATGCCGGCGATCGCCATCACGCTGTCGAACACGTCTCGCAACGAGAACGCCTGCTGCTCCATGTTCAGCTTGCCGGCCTCGATCTTCGAGAAGTCGAGGATGTCGTTGATGATGCCCAGCAGCGAATGAGCCGCCGTCTTGGCCATTGCCAGATAGCCGCGCTGCTTGGCGTGCAGTTCGCCCCGCAGCGCCAGATCGATCATCCCGATCACCGCGTTCATCGGCGTGCGGATCTCGTGGCTCATGTTGGCCAGGAACTCGCTCTTGGCCTGCGTGGCCGAGTTGGCGGCGGCAAGCGCAACGGTCAGCGCCTCGGTCCGCTCGGTGACCAGCTTTTCGAGGTGGTCCCGGTGCTGGATGAGCTCTTGCTCGGCGTTCTTGAGCGCGGTGACGTCGAAATTGACACCGACCATGCGCTGCGCCTTCCCCTGTTCGTCGCGCACGGTGCGGCCGAAGCTGCTCAGCACATGCACCGAGCCATCGGGCCAGATGACCCTGAACTCGGTCACGAACTCGCGCTCGCCCCGCAGGGCGGCGATGACATCGGCCTTGGCCCGCTTCAGGTCGTCGGGGTGCACCCAGGCCGACCAACGCACGCGGCCCTGCGCGTGGTCTTCGCGGCGCATGCCGTACAGGCGGTACATCTCGTCGTCCCAGACCAGTTCATCGGTGACGACGTTCCAGTCCCAGATGCCCATCCGGGCTGCGCTGGTGGCCAGCTGCAGGCGCTCGGTATGGCGGTTGAGCTGCGCCGCCATGTCGTTGAACGACTCGGCCAGCACGCCCAGCTCTTCGAGCCGGCTGTGCGCGATGCGGTGGTTGAGCTCGCCCCGCGCCAGGGCCCGGGTGGCATCGGAGATGCGGCGGATCGGCGCCGTGACCAGCTCGGCCAGCAGCACGGCGACGATCAACGACAGGATCAGCGCCACCACCAGCACCTTGGCCGTGCCGACGTTGCCCTCGCGCACGCCCGACAGGTAGTAGGCCTCGGGCATCGCCGTCAGCAAGATCCAGTCGGCATGGCCACCGCCGCGGTCCTGGTAGGGGGTGGCGTGGGCCAGCCAGGTCTCGCGCGACAGCGGCTTGGCGGTGACGATGTCGAAGCGGAACGGCAGGCTGGCGTGCAATGCCGCCAGGCCACCGGGGGCCTGGCGCAGCGTGCGAAGGGTCTGGTCGACCACCAGGTCCTCGCGCACCGCGGCGGGCAGCTCGCCGGTCGGCAGGCGCTCGCCGCTGCGCAGCGACGAGGCCACGAGGCCGCCGGCGCGGTCGATGATGAAGGCCCTGCCGCTGCGGGCGATCGGCAGTTGCCACAGCAGCTCGTCGACCGTCTCGCCGCGCCCGGCGCCGGCCTGGGCACGCTCGAGGTGTTCGTCGAGCTTCAGGTTGATGGTTTCGGCGATCTCTTCGTGCAGCCGGCTGGCGAGCTTGGTGGCATCGGCCTGGGCATTGCTCAGGGTCAGGTAGGCGGTGGTCACCACCATGGCCAGCACCAGCGCGATGAACGGAGCGACCAGCACGATCCGCACCGGCAAGCCTTGGGCGGCGGCGGCATCAAGGCCAGTCGCCGCGGCGCCGCTCTCCCAGGCCGGTTCGGTGCTGCGCCAGCGGCGCTCGCGGGCATGGCCTGGGATGTCGGCCCAGAACAGGCCGAAGCGCCGCGCCAGGGGCAGCGCCGCCAGCATCGCCCACGGCGCGAGCAGCCAGGTGATCGAGGTGGTGAAGAACAGTGCCGGCGTGATGTTGCGGTAAGAGATCTCGGCCGAGAATTTCTCGGAACAGATGTAGCCCCAGAGCTGCGGCTCGATGGCCATGAACAGCAACACGTGTGCGCCATACCAGCCCCAGGTTCGCGCACGCCGGAAATCGGGGTTCTTGCCGATGAGTTGCAGCGCAACCCAGAAGCACGCCGGGTTGATGAAGTAGCCCTCCAGCCAGTTCAGCAGGAAATTCGGCGGCACCCCTTCGATCAGGTCGGACAGCCCGTAGGCCAACGGCACGGCCAGCAGCGCCGGGTAGCCGAACAGCACGATGCACAGGAAGACACAAAGGTCCTTCAGCGACTCGAAGGTCTGCGCGCCGGGCACCAGCACGATGAACGAGCCGAGGTAGCCGGTGGCCAGGATCAGCACGAAGGTCAGCGCCACGCTGAGCAGCGCCTTCGCGTCCCAGGTCTGCTGGATGCGGCCCAGGCCCCAGCGCCCGCCCGGGCGCAAGGCGAATCCGCCATAAGCCGCCAACATCAGCAGCAGGCCGAGCAGGTACGCAAAGCGACCCCAGACTTCCATCAAGGGCAGCGGGACGGCGCTGAACAGGGTTCCCAGCGATTTGATGATCGCGTCTATGCTGACCTCCCATCGGTACAGCCTGAACCTAACGCACCAGCGCATGCTACGCCAATGGCGCAGCGAGGGCGAATAAATGACAGTCGGCGGCCCGTGTCGATTCCAGCGCCACCCGATCGTCGAGCGAATAGGCGCCGCCGTCGCGGCCCACCACCTGCCACCGAAAGGATCCACCATGGCCACCGGCACCGTTCGTCTGCACCGCGTGCTTCGCACCAAACCCGAGCGCATCTACCGCGCGTTTCTCGATGCCGATGCGATGGCCAAGTGGCTGCCGCCCCATGGCTTCACCTGCAAGGTTCACCACCTGGACGCCCGGGTCGGCGGCACCTACAAGATGTCGTTCACCAACTTCTCGTCGGGCAACGGCCACGCGTTCGGCGGCGAGTACATCGAGCTGGTGCCGAACCAGCGGATCCTGTATACCGACCGCTTCGACGACCCGAACCTGAACAGCGAGATGCGCACCACCATCGACCTGCGCCCGGTCGCCTGCGGCACCGAGCTGACCATCGTGCAAGAAGGGCTGCCCGAGGTGATCCCGGTGGAGATGTGCTACCTGGGCTGGCAAGAGTCGCTCGAGCAACTGGCCCGGCTGGTCGAGCCCGAGATCCCGGGCTGAGCCGGCCGCCCCGGCCACCGACTGCGCCGCCATCCCACGCCCCCACCGGAGGGTTCACGTGCTTCAAGGATCCTGTCATTGCAACGCCGTCCAGTGGACGTTCAAGGGCATCCCCGAATCCGCCACCGCGTGCAACTGCACGGTCTGCCGGCGCTACGGCGTGCTGTGGGCTTACGACTTCGAGGGCGAAGGCATCAGCGTCTCGGGGCCGACCCACGCCTACATTCGCGGGCGGGCGATCGAGTTTCATTTCTGCCCGAACTGCGGCTGCGTCGCGTTCTGGCGCGGGCGGCGAACCGAAGAGGACGGGCGGGTGCGCATCGCCGTGAATCTGCGCCTGACCGAGCCCGGGCCGATCGCGCGGGTGCCGATCGACCATTTCGACGGCCTGGACACGTTCGACGATCTGCCGAGAGACGGCCGCTGCGTCGGCGACTACTGGTTCTGAGGCGCCCTGAACTTTTCGACGCGTGAACTGGCGTGGGCGTGGTTCGCCGCCACGCTGCTGAGCGGCGCGCCGTCGACCGCCTATGCCTGGTGGTCGGGCGGTGACCCGTGGGAAGCCACCTGGGCCGCGGGCGCGATGCTGATCGCCGCCGGCTCACCGCACGCCGCGTTGTTCGCGGCCGCGGCCGTGGTGCACGGTTCGGTGTCGGTGTTCTGGGCCGGCGTCGCCGGCATGCTGCTGCCGCGCCGGCACACCACCGGGTGGGCGATCGCGCTGGCGGTGGCCATCGGTTGGCTGGACCTGCGCGTCATCGCGCCACACTGGTTCCCTTCGGTCCAGGCGCTGGCGTTCTGGCCGCAGATGGCCGACCACCTGATGTGGGGCGCATGCCTGGGCGTGGTCTTGCAGAGGCAGAGCGCCCGCCATCCCCGCCCGGCCGAGTGAAAGACCGGCCCGTCAGGGCGCCGCCGGCACCGCACTGGCGCGGGGCGCCGGCTCGGCTGGCGTGAAGTCGTCGGCGCTGAGCAGCTTGCCAAAGAACAAGCGGCAGGCCAGCAGCAAGACCCCGGCGCTCGCGACGAGGATCGCGTGCATGCCCCAGAACTCGCGGCCCGGCATCGTGTCGAGGAAACCGGCGAGCCAGCCGACGAAGGTGTTGCCCAGGAACAGGTGCAGGTAATACACGCCGATCACCATGCCCTCCAGCCGCCGCGGCGCAGCGCGCGAGTACAGCGCCAGGCCCACCGGCAGGATGTTGGCGAAGCCGAAGTCGTTGACGATCGTGTAGGCCAGCGTCCAGGCGAAACCCACCTTCTCGTTGGTGCCCTCGACCATGCTGGCGGCCAGCGCAATCAGCGCCGGGCCACCGGCGGCCAGCAGCGAGCCGAGCGCCATCTTCATCAGGTCGTCGGGCTCGCGCCGCCGTGTGGCCCACCAGCGCCAGAAGGCGATCGAGGCGACCATCGTCGCGGTGCTGATGAACGCATCGACCGCCTGCAGCCAGGTCACCGGCACCTGCCAGCCGAACAGGACGAGGTCCATGTACTTTTGCGACCACAGCGGGAAGGCGTTGTAGTACTGCTGGTTGCCGACGATCGACAGCATCAGCACCGGGATCAGCAGCACCAGCAGCGCGAAGCGGGTCTTCTCGGCGCTGGTCATGCGCGCCGGCTCGGCGTGCGAATCGCTGGCGCCCGCGCGCCGAGCCGCCAGGCTCGTCTCGGCCGGCAGCCAGCGCCGGCCGGCGAGGTAGACCACCAGGCCGACCAGCATGCCGACACCCGCGGCACCGAAGCCCCAGTGCCAGGCCACCTTCTCGCCCAGCGTGCCGCAGACGATGGGCGCCAGGATCACCGCGATCTGGATCGCGAGCATGAAGATCTGGAACGCACTCGCGCGCCGCTTGTCGCCCGGCGCATAGAGGTCACCCACCTGGGCCGCGATGTTGCCCTTGAAGCAGCCCACGCCGAGCACCAGGCAGGCCAGCGCGAACAGCAGGCTGCCCTCGAAGGCCATCAGAAAGTGGCCCAGCGCCATCAGGCAGGCGCCGATGACCACCGTCTTCGTGCGGCCGAGCCAGCGGTCGGCCACCAGCCCGCCAAACAGCGGCGTGAGGTACACGAAGCCGGCATACAGGCCGAAGACGACCGAGGCCAGCTGCTGCGGCGAGCGCGGGCCGGTGACGCCCTCGATCAGGCCGCGCAGTCCGTCCAAGCCGGTCACGTTGCCGATGTTCTGCGGCAGGAACAGGTAGTTGCTGAGGTACAGCACCAGCAGGGCCTGCATGCCGTAGTAAGAGAACCGTTCCCAGAGTTCGCAGAAAGCGAGCCAGCCCAGGCCGGCAGGGTGGCCGAAGAAGGCGCGGTCGGTGGGGTCGCCGCGGGCGGCGGGCGTGGCGTCGACAGTGGCAGTGAGAGGTGACACGGTGAGGCGGCTCCCGGCAGTTTTTTTGAAGAAAGCCGCGACTGTCGTCGAAACCGGCCCGCGCGACAACTCGCAACGACCCGCAAAGGGTCACTGGCGCCTGGACACCACACGGCGCGGCGGCGCGGCCGGTGCCGCGCGCCGCAGGTCGGTCAGAGCGACATCGATGGCCGCAGCGCCATCGCCGCCCGCCAGCGTTGCAAGTGCGGGTGCGCATCGCCCGGCTTGACCTTCACGATGCGCGCGAAATCGACCGCCACCACTGCGGTGATGTCCGCGATGCTGAAGACGCCGGCGGCAATGAAGTCGCGGCCGGCCAAGTGCTCGTTCAGCATGACGAAAAAGTGCTGCACCCTGGCCAGGCCGCGCTGCGCCAGCTCGGGGATCTGCGGGTAGTCCACCGGGCCGGGCAACGCGCGGTTGGCCATCGCCGGCGCGCTGTTGCGCAGCGCCTCGGCGATCGCCATCAGGCCCTCGAACTCGACCCGCCAGTGCCAGCTGGCGATCTCGGCTTTTTCGAGCGGCGTGCGGCCCTGCAGCGGCGGTTCGGGGTAGCGCGCTTCCAGGTAGGCGGCGATGGCCGCGTTGTCAGTCAGCAGCGCGCCCTCTTCGGTGCGCAGCGCCGGCACGGTGCATTGCGGGTTGACCTGGCGGTAGGTCTCGCCCAGTTGCTCGCCGCTGCGCAGGTCGACCTGCACCGTGTCGTGGGCCACGCCTTTTTCGGCCAGCAGGATGCGCGCGCGGCGCGGGCTCGGCGCGGTGGCGCAGTCGTACAGGGTGATCATGGTGGGGTGGTCCTTGCGCTGTCGGGCTCTCAGCCCTGGGCGGCCAGCTTGTCGAAGTCGGCCGCGTCGTGGCGCTCGTGCAATTGGCTGGACGGCTGGCCCCAGGTGCGGTTGACCATGCGGCCACGCTTGACCGCCGGGCGCTGCGCGATCTGATTGGTCCAGCGCAGCACGTGGGTGTATTCGTGCACTTGCAAAAACTCGCCCGCCTCGTACAGCTGGCCCTTGACGAGTGTGCCGTACCAGGGCCACACGGCCATGTCGGCGATCGTGTAGTCGTCGCCCGCCAGGTAGGGCCGCCCGGCCAGGTGCTGGTCGAGCACGTCGAGCTGGCGCTTGACCTCCATCGCGTAGCGGTCGATGGCGTATTCGATCTTGGCCGGTGCGTAGGCGTAGAAGTGGCCGAAGCCACCGCCGAGAAACGGCGCACTGCCCATCTGCCAGAACAACCACGACAGGCATTCGGCACGCTCGGCGCCGCCGGCGGGCAGGAAGGCACCGAACTTCTCGGCCAGGTACAGCAAGATCGCGCCGGACTCGAACACGCGCACCGGCGCCGGCCCGCTATGGTCGACCAGCGCCGGGATCTTCGAGTTCGGGTTGGCCTGGACGAAGCCGCTGCCGAACTGGTCGCCATCGTTGATGCGGATCAGCCACGCGTCGTACTCGGCGCCGGCGTGGCCGAGCGCAAGCAGCTCTTCGAGCATCACCGTGACCTTGACACCGTTCGGCGTGGCCAGCGAATACAGCTGCAGCGGGTGGCGCCCCACGGGCAACGGCTGGTCGTGGGTCGGGCCGGCGACCGGGCGGTTGATGTTCGCAAACCGCCCCCCGTTGCCTGGGTTCCACGTCCAGACCTTGGGCGGCGTGTAGGCGGGCGAATCGTCCATGCGGTGTGCTCTCCAGGCGGGGTCGGGCCCGACGATAGCAGCCGCCCCGCCGGCACCGCGGGCCGGGCCGAAAGCCCCGCGGCGGCGGCCGGGTTCATGCCCCGGCCACACGCCGCTGCGCGGTTTGCCGCCAGCAATTTGACGGTGGTCAAACCGGCCGGTGAACGCCGCGGCGCGCGGAACTAAGCCCGAAACCAATCCCACTTCAAGCGATGGCATTGGCCCCTGGCCGGCCAATATGGGCTTATCTTTGCCAACTGTCCCCACAGCGACCAGCGTTCATCCATGAACATCGAACTCAACCTGCCGGCGCACCCGCAAACGCTGATCCAGCTGGGCGAGCTGCTGCGCAAGCCCGACCTCAACCTCAGCGACGTCAGCCAGCTGATCGAGAAAGACCTGTCGCTCGCGGCGGCGGTGATGAACACCGTCATCTCGCCGCTGTACGGGTTGAAGGGGCGCGTGCAGAGCGTGCAGCAGGCCGTCACCTTTCTGGGGGTGCGCGAGATCTCGGCCATTGCCTACGAAACCGGCTTGCGCTCGGCGTTCCCGCAGGTGCCCGAGCTGCACGCGGTATGGGAGCGTGCCCGCATGCGCGGCATGCTGATGGGCCGCATGGCGCAGGCGCTGTCGATGGAGGCCTGGAGCGCCCACACCGCCGGCCTGTTCGAAGAATGCGGCAAGGCGGTGCTCTACGCCAACGCGCCGGACGTCTACCTGCCGCTGCTGAAGAACGCCGTCAACGACGGTGCGCTGGTCGAGCTGGAGCAAAAAGCCTTTGGCGTCGACCATGCCGAGGTCGGCGCGCGCCTGTGCGAAAGCTGGGGCCTGCCAGCCGCCACGGTCAACAGCGTGCGCCACCATGTGATGACCAACCTGACGCATCGGCTGCCGCAGGTGTCGCACCGCTATGTGTGCGTGCTGTCGACGCTGGCCGACACGCTGATGAGCGCACCGGACGAACTGGAGCAAGTCGTCTCCAAGGTCGCGCCGCAGGCGATGATGGACCAGACCTCGCTGCTGCGGAACCTGCACCGCGTGAAAGACAAGATCGACGACACGCTGGCCAACGGCTGAAACCGGCCAGCGCTCCCCCACGACGCCCTCTTCGGAGGGCGTTGTCGTTTCGGGCCGGCGTTGGTGGAAACGGGTGCGCTGTCTTTTGACGTTAGGGCGACCCGAGCCGTCGTCACCCGACGGCCGCGTGTGCAAGAAGCTCACCCGTGCGATTGCGCCTAGACTGCGCCGCACGATGCCCAACCAACCCGCTGCTCGCCACTCATTTTTGATCAACCGTCGTGATGCACTGGCCCTGGCAGCGGGTGCTGCCGCGGCCGCCTCGGCGGGCCTGGGCGCGGGCTGCGCGCTGATCTCGCCGCCGGCCGGCTTCGACGCCTGGGCCGATGGTCTCGCGGCCGACTGGGTCCGCCTGTCGCCCGAGCGGGCCACCTTCACGCAGTACTTCGGTGGCGCCGAGCAGGCGCTCATCGACCGCCGGCTGACGCCACAAACCGCCGAGCATCGCCAGCACCAGCGTGACACCGCCCGCGCCGGTCTGGCGCAGCTGGCCCGCTTCGACCCGGCGGCGCTGACGCCCGAGCAGCGCACCAGCGCTGCGACGATCGGCTGGAGCCTGCAACGCACGCTGGCGGCCGAGCCGTTCGAAGATCACCACTTCGTCTTCAATCAGTTCGGCGGGCTGCAGATCCGGCTCGTGTCGCTGTTCGACGAAGCGCAGCCGCTGCGCGCGCCGGCCGACGCTGGCATCTTCGTGGATCGCCTGTCGCAGGTGGCCGGGCGCATCGACGAGGCCATCGCCCGCGTGCGCGGCGCGGCGGCCAAGGGCCTGCTGCCGCCGCGCTTCATCCTCGAACGGGCACGCACGCAGGTGCAGGACTTCCTGGCCCCACCGGCGCCGAAGAACCTGTTCGTCCAGGCGCTGGAGCGGCGCAGCGCATCGATCGACGGCCTGGCGGCGGCCGACCGCGCCCAGGCCATCGCCGACGCCACCCACCTGGTCGACACGCAGATCCGCCCGGCGTGGCAGCGCCTGCTCGCGCTGATGGACGAGTTGCACCCGCGCACCAACGACGATGCCGGGCTGTGGCGCTTGCCCGACGGCGGCGCGGCCTATGCCCAGGCGCTGGCCACCGCCACGACCACCACGCTGAGCGCCGACGAGGTCCACGCGATCGGGCTGCGCGAGGTGGCGCGCATCGAGGGCGAGATGGACCGCGTGCTGGCCTCGCTCGGCCGCCGCGACGGCAGCGTCGAAGATCGCATGAAAGCGCTGCGCACCGAGCTGCAGCCACCGGGTGAGCCCGACCCGCGGCCGGCGCTGATCGAGCGTTTCAAGGCCTACGTGGCCGACAACCAGCGGCGCAGCCAGGCGCTGTTCAACCTGCAGCCCTCAGCGCCAGTGGAAGTGCGCCGCGAGCCGGCGCTGACCGAGAAGACCGCCGCCGCGCACTACAGCATCCCCGCACCGGACGGCAGCCGCCCCGGTGTCTTCTGGGCGCCGCTGCCGGGGCCCGTGTTCAATGTGCCGGGCATGCGCAGCCTGGCGGTGCACGAGGCGGTGCCGGGCCACCACTTCCAGCTCGCGATCCAGCAAGAGCGCCGCGACCTGCCGCGCTGGCGCCAGCGCCTGGTCTTCGGCGGCGGCAGCGCACACGGCGAAGGCTGGGCTTTGTACGCCGAGCGGCTGGCCATCGACCATGGCTGGTACGAGGGCGACCCGCCGCAGCTGCTGGGCGCGCTGGACAGCCAGCTGTTCCGCGCCCGCCGCCTGGTCGTCGACACCGGCCTGCATGCGAAGCGCTGGACGCGCGAGCAGGCCATCGCCTACGGCATCAGCGCACAAGAGGTGGAGCGTTATGTCGCCAACCCCGGCCAGGCCTGCGCCTACATGATCGGCATGCTGCGCCTGCTGGACCTGCGCGACCGGGCTCGCCACGCCATGGGTGCCCGCTTCGACGCACGGGCCTTCCACGACCTGGTGCTGAAGACCGGCTCGGTGCCGCTGGACGTGCTGGGCGAGGTGGTGCAGCGCTGGTCGGGCACCGTGTGATTCACCCGGCAGGCGGTGGCCGGGCGGGTCTTCAACCTAGGGGCAGCCGCACAAATGTGTGTCGGGAAGCAACCAGGGAGCGGTAAACAAAGCGGTTAGCTACGAAGCATGACGGCAGTGTGACGAGAATCACGCTCCATCGCCAGACCGTCTGTCCCGAGGTCCGACGTTGAACGCCAGCGATGGCGGTCGCGGCCCGGCCCAGCCCCATGCGCTTCATCCTGCAGTTGTTTTATGCACCCGCCATCCGCACCGTGTCGGAGGCGCAAGCCCTCGCCCACCGGCGGCGGGAGGCCACCGCGAGCCAGCTCGCCCGTTTTCGCGCCTTTGCCGACGCCTGTGCCGACAGCTGCGCCGACACCGCCGCGCAGGCCGGGCTGGAGATCGACGATGCCGCGGACGCGGTGCTGGCCGTCACGCTGCGCCCCTCGGCCGGCCCGGCGCTGGTGATCCCGCTGGCGCGGGCGGCCGCTTCGGCAGGGTTGCATGTGCTCGATCCGCAGAACCAGCTGCTGTACCGCGCCGATGGCCACATCGTCGACGCGCGCGGCGGCGTCGCGCCGATGCCACCGCTGCCCAGTGCTGCCGCCGTCTCGAAAGACGCCGTGCTGGCCCATGTGCGCGCTCGCTTTGCCGAGCGCTTCGTGGCCCAGGGCTTCGTGCCGGGGGCCGGCCAGACGGTCGTGCGCCGCGGCGACACGATCGACCAGAAGGTCTGCTTCGATGCCGAGCAGCTGGCGGATTCGGTGCGGCTGCGGGCCTGGGTGGCCTTTCAGTGCCCCGACGTGTCCCATGTCTGGCAAGACGCGCTCGGCGACGCCGCCGCGCCCTCGGCCCAGCGCCTGTGGAGCGAGCCGCTGCCCGACGTGACCCTGCGGCCGAGCGAGCTGGCGACCGGCCCGGTGCGGCCGGCCGACGATGCTGCGGTGCAGTCGCTGCCCGACGCCGACCGCTGGCTCGAAGGCTTTTGCACCTGGTTCGCCAGCACCGCCCTGCCTCGGCTGGACGTGGTGCGGCGCGCCGCCGACCTCGGCCGCCTCGCGCTGACCGACACCCAGCTGAAGCAACTGCCCCGCCGCCACGACCTGCCGCCCTGCGAGCAGTACAGCCGGCTGGTGCTCGCCGCCGCCTTCGACCCCGAGCGCCTGCCGCTGTGGACCAACGCGCTGCGCGGCCGGTCGATCGGCGTGGCCACCCCCGACCGCCAGCGCCTGGACCGCCTGGCCGCGTTCTTGCAGGCCTGAGCGCCCCTGGCGCTCAGGCCATCGACAACACCAGGCCCACGTCCGGCGGCACCTGGCCCGCCAGCGCCTGCGCATAGGCGGCCTGCACCGCCGCGGCGCCGGCGCCGTGCCGCACCGTCAACCACCCGCGCGCCATCGGCACGAAACGGTGCCATTGCTCTGCCACGCGCGGCTCGATGCCGCCGCGGCCCCAATCCTGGGCCCGTTTGCGCAGCCGGTCCGGCGCGAAGAAGAAGATCGGCTTGACGCCCGGCACCGGTGACTTGGCGCGTGCGGTGTCGCGGTGCGACAAGCCGACCGCGCAGCTGTAGGCCAGCTGGTCGCCCAGGTGCTCGTGCACCTGCTGGCGCAGCGTGGCGCTGCCGGCGAAGTCGACATACACCGTGGCCCGGTCGGCCGGCAACTCGGCCAGCTGGTCGTAGCCCAACACGCGCTGATAACAGCCCAGCCCCGCGACGAAGCCGCGGTTGCCGGCCGAGGTCAGGCCCACCACCTCGGCCCCGCCGCGCCGGTGCAGCAGAAACGCCAGGCCGATCGCCGTCTTCGCCGACGCGCTGGACAGCACGACCCGCGTCGCGCCAAAGAAGCCCTCGTCGGCGAGAAAGTCGTCGATCAGGAACGAGGTGATGAACATCGGCCGCAGCAGCGCCTGCAGGTCTTCGTCTTCGCGGCGGTAGCCGGGGTCGCCGGCGGTGCGCAGGTACAGGTTATAGGCTGCGGGCAAGGCCTGGCGGTGGGGCGTCGCGTCGACGAAGCTGGCGTCGGTCACGCGCTGCGGGCGCAGCACCAGATGCGTGGCCATCGGCCAGAAGCCGTAGATGCGCTCGCCGGGCGCGAGGCCTTCGCAGCGCGACTCGACCACGTCGGCAAAACCCCAGACCGGGATCTGGCCCCAGCCCTCGGGGGCGGGAAAGAACTGCCAGTAGCCGATCGAGTCGCCGGTCTCGGCGTAGGTCACGTTGTTGGCGGTGAACGCGAAGCAGTCGACCTTCAGCAGCAGTTCACCGTCGCCCAGCGGCGGCAAGGTGTGCTCGAGGGTGTCGGTGCGGGCCAGGTCGTTGCGCGCAACCACGAAGGAACGGGTCAGGGTCATCGGGTCTCCTGATGGCTCGAAGCCGGGGTGGCGAGATGGTCGCAGGCCGCCGGCGATGGGCCGTGTCACCGGTGCGACGAACGCGCTCTGAGAAAATGGCGGCACAAGAACGAGGGATTCGATGATGAGAATGAGAAGAGCGACCGCCCGCCAATGCCTGGTGGCCGTGGCGGTGTTGGTGGGTTGGTGGTGGCACAGCTATGCCGACGCGGCCCCCAGCCGCAGCGCAGCTGGCAACGCCCGCAGCGCGCCCAGGCGCTGACGCCGCCCCCGAGGCGGGCCATCGAACCGATGGCCCAGGGCCGCCGACCACACCGGCCGGTCAATAGCCGATCCCGCGCGCCATCAGCGCCGCCAGCACCGGGATCAACGCGATCAGCACAGCTTCGGCCAGCATCCACCGGCGCAGCGCGCGCATTGCCGCGACCTCGGGCACCACGCCCCGCTTGCGCCAGCGGATCAGCCGCACCGTCGGCACCGCCGACAGCAGGCCGATGACGACGAAGACGCCAATCTTGGCCCAGAACACCTCGTTGTGGGCGTAGTAGACCCAGCCCTTGGCGCCATAGACGGCGCGGGTGAAGCCGGCCGCCACCACCGCCATTGACAACATGCCGTAGGCCCCATCGAGCGCGCCCAGCTGGCGCAGGCGCCCGGCGTCCGGCGCGGCACTGGCCAACGCCAGCTCGGCGAACAGCACGGCCACCAGCGAGAACACCAGCAAGTGGTGCAGCGAGGCCAACACGGCGTCCGGGGCGATCGGGCTCATGGTCATCTTTCTATTGTCTGGACAAACCGGCGAGCTGTTTGGGTTCGACGCCGAGCAACTGGCCCACCCACTGCAGTGGGCATGTCACTAACTTGTTAAAAGAGTGGTCTCCCGCGCCGGACGTCACCCAGCTGACCAATCGAATACCAATTCCCGGATCGAGGGGATCAGCCTCGGGTTTGCACCGACCCATCACCTCGCCAGCCGAGCCGCCGTAACCAGCGGTTGCCGATCTTGCCGCGCCGCAGCGTGCTGCCCCGCGCAGCGCGGGCCCGGGTGACTAGCATCGACACACGAGTCATCAATGACCACCCCACCGCCTCTGTTCCGGAGTACTCCATGCCTGGCCAATCCCTGCCGTTCACCCGCCCCACCCTGCACCTGCTCGCCGCCGCCAGCCTGTGCGCCCTGTGCGCCACCACCTGGGCCGCGGCGGGCCCGGCGGTGACGGTCGATGCCACCGCCGGCAACCACAGCATCAGCAACGACATCTACGGCATGAACTACGCCTCGGAGGCGTTGGCCAAGGACCTGAAGCTGCCGGTGCGGCGCTGGGGCGGCAACAGCACCACCCGCTACAACTGGAAGAACGACACCTACAACACCGGCAGCGACTGGTACTTCGAGAACATCCCGAACGCGCTGCCGAACGACGGGCGCACGCTGCCCAATGGCTCGGCCGCCGACAAGTTCGTCGAGCAAGACCGCCGCACCGGCACCCAGACGCTGATGACGCTGCCGATCACCGGCTGGGTCGCCAAGCGCCGGCCGCCGAACGACAACCACCCGTTCGACTGCGGCTTCAAGGTCAGCGTCTACGGCGCGCAGCAATCGGTCGACCCGTGGGACACCGACTGCGGCAACGGCGTCAAGACCAACGGCACCAACATCACCGGCAACAACGCGACCGACACCAGCCTCGCGGTCGGCACCCCGTTCGTGCAGGACTGGGTTCGCCACCTGATCGCCAACTACGGCACCGCCGCCAACGGGGGCGTGAAGTTCTACAACCTCGACAACGAGCCCGAGCTGTGGCGCTTCACGCACCGCGACATCCGCCCGCAGCCGCTGAGCTACGACGAGCTGCGTGACCGCACCTGGGAGTACGCCGCCGCCTTGAAGGCGGTCGACCCGAGCGCGCAGACGCTGGGCCCGTCGGGCTGGGGCTGGACGGCCTATTTCTACTCCGACCTCGACACCGCCCAGGGCGGCGACTGGTGGAACCACCCGCTCGACCGCAACGCCCACGGCGGCGTGCCGCACGCCGAGTGGTACCTGCAGCAGATGAAGGCCTACGAGCAGCAGCACGGCAAGCGCATCCTCGACTACCTGGACGAGCACTACTACCCGCAGGCCAACGGCGTGTTCTCGAACAACACCGACGCCGCCACCAACGCGCTGCGCCTGCGCTCGACCCGCGCCCTGTGGGACCCGACCTACACCGACGAAAGCTGGATCGCCGACAAGGTGAACCTGATTCCGCGCATGAAGAGCTGGGTGGCCAACAACTACCCCGGCACCAAGCTGGCGATCAGCGAATACAGCTGGGGCGCACCGGGCCACATCAACGGCGCGCTGGCCCAGGCCGACGTGCTGGGCATCTTCGGCCGCGAAGGGGTGGACCTGGCCACGCTGTGGTCGCCGCCGAACGCCAACGACCCGGTGGCCTTCGCCTTCCGCATGTACTTGAACATGGACGGCAAGGGCGGCCGCTTCGGCGCCTATGCGGTGAAGGCGACCAGCGCCGACCAGGGCAAGCTGGCGGTCTACGCGTCGCGCCGCGGCAAGAAAGGCGCCATGACCTTGATCGCGGTCAACAAATCCGGCACGCCGCTGAGCAGCGCGATCACGTTGAGCCACTTTGCCGCCGGCACCAATGCCAAGGTCTACCGCTACTCGCCGGCCAATCTGTCGGCGATCCAGCACCTGGCCAACACCCCGGTCAAGGCTGGCGTGATCAATGCCGATCTGCCGGCCGACTCGATCACGATGTACGTGGTGCCGGTGGCCGCCAACTGAAGCGCAACACTGCACCACGCCAAGCTGCCAACTGGTTCACACCCGAGCCGCCAGCCCCTCCATTGAACGTGGGGGGTAGGCGGCCGGGCGGGCCGTTGGGCGCCTTCGTCACGCGACACTCTTGGTGTCACGAAGACGGAGGGATCGTCCATGACGAGCATCAGCATGCAGGCGGCGGATCGGGCGCAGCCTGCGACATCGGCCAAACTGGCCAACGATTCGGCCAACAAATTGGCCACCGACCCGGCCCACGGTTCGACCATCACCCCGGCAACGGCCCGCGCCGGCCTGGCGCTGGTGGCCGCGGCCAGCCTCGCCGCCTGCGGCGGTGGCGAAGACTCCACCGCGCCGGCCTCACCCGCAGCGGCCTCACCCGCAGTGGCCGACACGCGGCGCCATGCGCAGCGCCTGGCCGGTGCCGACACGCGCGTGGCCTACACCCCCGAGGAACTGGCCGCGGCCTTTGCCCCTGACGGCCAGGGCGCGGTCAATGCACAGGTCGCCGCGCGCTTCCTGATCCACGCCAGCCACGGGCCCACCGTGTCGACGCTGGCGGCCGTGCGCACCCAGGGGCTGGCGCCGTGGATCGAGAGCGGCTTCGCCGCGCCACGCGGCGAGCGCCATGTCGACCGCATCTTCGCGCAGCGCGACGCACTCGGCGGCTGGCTCTACGACATCCCGACCTTCGGCCCGCCGAACTCCGAGTTCATGATGAACGAGGCCTGGCGCGCCTTCATGACCGGGCCCGACGCGCTGCGCCAGCGCATCGTCGCCGCGCTGCTCGAGATCTTCGTCATCACCACGCGCGTCGGCATCATCGGCATCGGCCAGAACCAGATCACCGCGGCCGCCTTCGTGGACATGCTGAACGACCGCTGCTTCGGCAACTTCCGCGACCTGCTCGAGGGCGTGACGCTCAGCTCGGCGATGGGCGTGTACCTGTCGTACCGCGACAACCTGAAGGCCGAGTACGGCCCCGATGGCGTGCCGACCCGGGTACCCGACGAGAACTACGCGCGCGAGCTGATGCAGCTGTTCTCGATCGGCCTGTACGAGCTCAACCCCGACGGCAGCCTGAAGCTGAAGAAGGGCAAGCCGCGCGAGACCTACACGCAAGACGACGTGTTCAACCTGGCCCGCGTGTTCACCGGCTGGCGCGTGCCCAAGCCGCTGCCGGGCGAGCCCGACATGAACGAGTGGAGCAAGCCGATGGTCGCGGTGGCGGCCAACCACTCGCCCGAAGAAAAGCGCTTCCTGGGCAAGGTCATCCCGGCCGGCACCAAGCCCGCCAACAGCCTGAAGCGCGCGCTGGACACGGTGTTCGCCCACGCCAACGTCGGCCCGTTCATCGGCAAGCAGCTGATCCAGCGCCTGGTCACCAGCAACCCCAGCCCCGCCTACGTGGCGCGCGTCTCGGCCGCCTTTGCCGACAACGGCCACGGCGTGCGTGGCGACATGCGGGCGCTGATCCGCGCGGTGCTGCTCGACCCCGAAGCCCGTGCGGGCGACACCGGCGGCGGCGACCTGGCCAACATCCGCGGCAAGGTGCGCGAGCCGATGCTGCGGCTGGTGGCCGTGGCGCGGGCCATGGAGGCGGGTGACCCCGGCACGGTGGTCTTTCCGATCGCCAACTTGAGCGGCGCGTCCACCGGCGTCGGCCAGGCCCCGCTGAAGTCGCCGTCGGTCTTCAACTTCTTCCGCCCGGGGTATGCGGCACCGCAGTCCGAGCTGGGTGCGCAAGGGTATGTGGCGCCCGAGTTCCAGCTCGTCAACGGGCCGGTGATCGCGGCCTCGATCAACAAGATCAACGAGTTCGTGCGCGACGCCGACGACTATCTGCTGATCGAGATCGGCCACCTGCGGGGCCTGACGCCACGCGCACTGGTCGAGCGCGTCAGCCTGCTGCTGACCGGCAACAGCGTGCCGGCCGCCGACCTGGATGCGTTCACGCAGATCGTCAACAAGGTCTCGCCGTTCGACCCCAAGCTGCGCGTGCAAGTGGCGCTGCAGCTGGTCGCCTCGTCGGCGGCCTTTCTTGTTCAAGCCTGGTGAAGGGGCGCACGATGAGCCAGATTTCCCGCCGCGCCTTTCTGCGCCACGCCAGCCGTTTTGCCGCCCTCGGCGCCGCCGCCCCGCTGGGCCTGAGCCTGGCGTGGATCGGCGCTGCCTCGGCCGCCACGCTGCCCGACGACTACCGCGCGCTGGTCTGCGTGTTCCTCTACGGCGGCAACGACAGCCACAACACCATCGTCAGCTGCGACGAACCCACCCACGCGCGCTACAGCCAGGCCCGCGGCAACCTGGCGCTGGCCCGCAACGCGCTGCTGCCCTACCAGCTGGACCCTGCCCAGCCCTGGCCCGACGAGCAGGCCTTTGCGCTGAACCCGGCGCTGCAAGCGCTGCTGCCGGTGTTCAACAGCGGCCAACTGGCGATGGCGATGCGGGTGGGCACCCTGCTGCGGCCGGTGACGCGTGACGACTTCTTCGCCCAGCGCCACCTGCCACCCAAGCTGATGTCGCACAACGATCAGTTCAGCGAATGGCAATCGCTGCTCGCCGAGGGCGCGCAATCGGGCTGGGGCGGGCGCATCGGCGACCTGCTGGCGGCCGACGCCGGCCAGCAAGGCTCGCTGTTCACCGCCATTTCGCTCGACCAGAGCGCGGTGTACTCCACAGGCAGCGCGGTCAACGAGTTCATGGTCGCCTCGAGCGGGCCGGTGCGGCTGGCGGCGATCCCCGGTGCGCCCGGCTCGGACGCAGCGATCTACAACGCCCTGACGCGGACCAGCAGCCACCTGATGGCGCGCGAGCTGACGCGGCGCACGCAGGTGGCCGAAAGCGGCGCCGGCCAGCTCGACAGCGCACTGGCCGGCATCGGCGATTTCAACCTGCCGCCGACCACGCTGGGACTGCAGCTGAACATGGTGGCCCGGTTGATCGCGGCGCGCAGCGCGCTGGGCCTGAAGCGCCAGACCTACTTCGTCTCGCTTGGCGGCTTCGACCTGCACAACGGCATGGCCAGCACCCACGGCCCGCTGCTGCAAGAGGTGGGCGACGCGATGGCCGCCTTCCAGACCGCGATGAACACCGCCGGCCTGGGCGACCAGGTGCTGAGCTTCACTGCGTCGGACTTCGGCCGCGCGCTGACCATCAACGGCGACGGCACCGACCACGGCTGGGCCGGCCACCATCTCGTGATGGGCGGCGCCGTCAAGCCGAAGCAGTGGGTGGGCGCGGTGCCGCGCTGCGAGCTGGGTGCTGCCGACGAAGTGGGCCAGGGCCGCATGCTGCCGGCGATCTCGGTCGACCAGCTCGGCGCAACGCTGGCCACCTGGATGGGCGTGCCCGACAGCGACCTGGCCACCGTGTTCCCGAACATCGGCGAGTTCGCCACCCGCACGCTCGACCTGTTGCGTTAGGCCTCTTTCCCCTCGGGCCCGCGTGAAGCACTCGCGCGGGCCCTTTTCATGTCAATCCGACGCAGCCCCGAAGGCCTAACGGTTTTGTGGAGTTGCATCGGCGTCGGCCCCGACGATCCGCCCAGATCATCACGATCCTTCAACGAGCTGGGTGGTCCGAAGGGCAAACGCTATTGACGCTGTGCAGGGCCGCCAAAGATAAAGGCGGCCTTGCAGTAACACCATGTAGTCGCTCCCCATGAAGTACCACCACCGTTCGACTTTGATCGCCGTCTCGATGCTCGCGGGCCTGGCCGGTTGCGCCACGCCCGTCCACTTCGAATCCGACCCCCCGGGCGCCGAGATCGTTTACGAGCAACGCCTGCAGACGCTGGGAACGACGCCTTTCGATCTCACCATCAACGACGACTTCGGCTGGTTCAGCGTCTACCGCTTCACGGCCACCCTGGCCGGCTACGAGCCGGTCACGCTCGAATTCCGCGAACGCACGCCGCTGGATGCGCAGCAGGTGGTGCCTTCGCTGGTGCGCTTCGAAATGAAGCCGAAGCAGGTCGCCTCCAGCGCTGCGGCGGCGTCGAGCGTCGCCGAGTAAGCCGCGCCGGCGCGGCCCGCGGCGCCGGCCTCAAACGGGGTCTTTGTCGAAGGCCACAACGCCCGGCGGCAGCTGGACCCACGGGTGCCGCCGGCAGTCGTACACCGACACCCGCGGCGCTGGGAAACCCGGGTCGGCAAACGCCCCCACCGCCACGCTGACACCGCCGTCTTCGCCCACCTCGGTGTGAAAGAGGTTGGTCCCGCAGACCGGGCAGAAACGGAAGACGAACTGCGCGCCCTGGTCGCCCGTGCGCAAGTACTCGGTGGCCTCACCGCTGACCTGGTACGGCGCAGCAAAGCCCGCCAGCGCGGCAAACACACTGCCCGTCCTGCGCTGGCAGGCGAGGCAGTTGCAGATGCCGACGCCTCTCGGCTCGCCATGTACTTCGATGCGCAGCTGGCCACAGCTGCACGATGCTGTTCGGGTTGTCATCGCCGTCTCGACGTTGGTTGGGGTACACGCCGTTGGCCGCTTGGGCAACGACACCCGCATGTTGCCAGCGCCAAGAGGCATCGGGCCCGCGCAGACGACACCGCGCAGGCCCGGCGAGCCCGTCGCAACAGGCGGTCAGAACCCGTCCAGCACCGCCTTGCCGATGCTGCGGCCGCTTTCGACGTGGGCCTGCGCTTCACGCAACGTGGCCAGGCTCAGTGGGCCGAAGTGGCGGGTCATCGTGCTGCGCAGCGTGCCGGCGTCGACCGCGGCGGCGACCTGGGCCAGCAGCTCGCCCTGCTTGGCGATGTCGTCGGTCTGGAAGCGGCTGCGGGTGAACATCATTTCCCAGTGCAGCGAGAGCGACTTGGCCTTCAGCGGGCGCGCGTCGATCGGCTCGTTCGAGTCGTCGATCAGTGCCAGCTTGCCTTGCGGCGCCAGCGCGTTGATCAGCGCGGCGTAGTGCTGCTGCGTGTGCGTCAGGCTGGCCACCAGGTGAACCGGGCCCAGGCCGGCCGCGACCAATGCCTGGTCCAGCGGCTGGGTGTGGTCGATCACGTGGTGGGCGCCCATCTCTTGCACCCAGGCTTGGGTGTCGGGCCGCGACGCGGTGCCAATCACCTGCAGCTGGGTCAGCCTGCGCGCCAGCTGCACGAGGATCGAGCCGACCCCGCCTGCCGCACCCACCACCAACAGGCACTGGCCCTGGCCGCCGCCGGGCGCCACGCCGAGGCGGTCGAACAGCATCTCCCACGCGGTGATGGCCGTCAGCGGCAAGGCCGCCGCCTGCGCAAAATCGAGCTTGGCCGGCATGCGGCTGGCGATGCGGGCATCGACCACCTGGCGCTCGGCGTTGCTGCCCTGGCGGTCCAGCGCACCGGCGTACCAGACGCGGTCGCCGATCGCAAAGCCTTGCACGGCGCTGCCGACCGCGAGCACGGTGCCGGCAGCGTCCCAGCCCAGCACCCGCACCTGGCCTTCGGGCACCGGCATGCCGGCGCGCACCTTCACGTCGACCGGGTTGACGGACACGGCCTTCACCTGCACCAGCAGGTCGTGGGGCCCGGGGCTGGGCTCGGGCAGGTCGACCAGCTCCAGCGCATCGGCGGCGCTCAGCGGTGCGGGGTGGCGGTGGGCAATGGCTTTCATCGTGGGTCCTTTGGTCCAGCAAATCGGGTGACAACGGACGGCATCGTGCCGCGCCGACGGTCAACAAACCAGACGTGGCAGACTGCGTCACTCACAAACCAGGTTTGTCAGTCAAAGGACCCGTGATGCCACGCCGCGCCCGCTCCGAGCCCACCCCGCAGTTGCCGCTCGAGCTGCCGTCGTTGCGCCTGGCGCTGCGCGTGGCCGAGCTGGGCAGCGTGGCCGCCGCCGCGCGCGAGGCCGACCTGCTGCCGGCCACCGCCACCGCGGCGGTGCGACGGCTCGAAACACAGCTGGGCGCAGCGCTGTTCACCCGCAACACGCGCGCGCTGAAGGCCACCGTCGAAGGCGCGCTGTTCCTCGAGCGCGCGCGCCACGCACTGGCCCTGCTGGACCAGGGCACGGCCGAGTTGCACGCGCCGTTGACGCAGGTGCGCGGCACGCTGCGCCTGTCGGTGTCGACCGACCTCGGCCTGCATGTGTTGCGGCCGATGCTCGACGAGTTCATGGTGCTGCACCCGCAGCTGCAGCTGGATCTGCGGGTCGGCGACCGGGTCAGCGACATCGGCCGCGAGCCGGTCGACGTGGCGCTGCGCTACGGCGTGCCGGCGTCGGGCGAACAGATCGTGCGCCTGATGGCCGACAACACCGCGGTGCTGGTCGCTTCACCGGCCTACCTCGAACGCGCCGGCACGCCGCGCACCCCAGCCGACTTGGCCACGCACCAGGGCATCGTGCTGCGGCTGTCGGGCCGGCCGGGCCATGTGTGGACGCTGCTGCGCGGCGATGAAAGCGTCGACGTGCAGCCGCGCCCGCGGCGGGCCGCCGACAACGGCCTGCTGGCCCGGCTGTGGGCGCTGGACGGCCACGGCATCGTGCTCAAGTCGCGGCTGGACGTGGCGGCCGACCTGCTGGCCGGCCGGTTGGTGCGGGTGCTGCCGGGCTACGAGAGCCAGCCCTACCCGCTGACGATGGTGTTCGCCCGCGGCACGCACCTGAGCGCGCGCATGCGGGCGTTGGCCGACTTTCTGCAACCGCGCCTGCAGGCGCTGGCCACCAGTGTCAGCGACGCAGCGCTGCGCAGTTGACCCAGCGCAAGCCGATCACGGCACGCCGGTGCACCATCTCCCACCGATTCGGAGGGTCTCGACATGGGCCAGGCAATACGAGTGGGGTTTCGCGCGCTTTGCGCGGGGCTTCTGGCGTTCGCTACTTCCACCTTTGCACAGACCACCGAGGGTTGGCCGCACATCGACGATTGGCCACAGTTCCTGCACGGGGCCGCGCACCAGGGTCGACAGCCCTACGAGTTCCAGCTGTCGCGCTGGACCGTGCCGAAGCTGCAGCTGCTGTGGACCGGCCCGACCGGCACCCGAAGCAACGGCGGGCCGGTGGTCGCCGGCGGTCGCGTGTTCGTGCAGAACGACGATGGGCGCGTCTTTGCGTTCGCGGTCGACTGTGCCGACAACGGCGGCGACTGCGCGCCACTGTGGCAAAGCCAGCCGCCGTTTTACGGGATGGGCACGCAATGGGGCGTGCCGGCGGTCGCCGACGGCGTCGTCTACTACTACGCCGACCGGCTGTACGCGTACGACGCCAATTGCGGCACGGGCGGCGCCACCTGCTCGCCACTCTGGCAGGCATGGTTGAGCCACATCTTCTATGCCACCAGCCCGACGGTCAAAAATGGCGTGGTCTACGTCGCCGGTACCCGGCTGTACGCCTTCGATGCCCACTGCAACAGCGGGGGCGGCACTTGCACGCCGCTCTGGCAAAGCAGCAACACATCCACCTATGGCATGGGCTCGCCGACGATCGCCGGCGACGAGATCTTCGTGCTCAGCGCGGAGGGCGATTTCTACGCCCATCCGCTGCACTGCCCGACCGCCGAGTGCGCCCCCACCTGGCACGCCAAGACCGATGTCGGCTTCTTCACCTGGGGCCCGAACTCGTCCGCCGCCTCGGCCGATGGCCAGGTCTACGTGCCCGGCCTGAACGGCTGGCTCTACGCCTTCCCCACCCATTGCGCCACGGGTGGCAACCTGTGCGAGCCGTTGTGGGCCGCACGCACCGGCGGCTACGTGATGGGCAGCCCCGCCGTCGCAGGCGACACGGTCTACGTTGGCGCCTACGACGGCTTGCTCTACGCGTTCCCCACCCACTGCAGCCGCGACTGCCGGCCGCGCTGGACGGGGCGCACCGCCAGCAGCATCAGCCGGTCATCGCCAGCCATCGCCAACGGCGTCGTCTACATCAGCAGCTGGCGCGGCAGCGTCTACGCGTTTGCGGCCCACTGCGGCCAGGGCGGCGCCGATTGCCCACCCTTGTGGGTGGGTGACGCTGGCGCCTTCAACGACTCGGCGCCAGCCGTTTCACGCGGTGTCCTGTACACCGGCTCGCTCGACGGCCGAATCCACGCCTTCGGGCTGAAGCGCCAGCGCCCTTGATCACGGGAACGCAAAGTTCACCGGCGGCACCGGCAGCCGGGTGTCGATCGGCTGCGTCTTCACGCTGCCGTCGGAGGCCGCCTCCAGCGTGTACAGGCCGGCTGCCGCACCGTCGGCGGTGAAGGTGATCGAGGTCGGCGACGGCACGTAGGCGGTTGTCAGCGGCGCATCGATCGGCAGCGCCAGCGTGTAGGCACCGCTGAGGCTGTCGACCAGGCCGAAGCCCGCCTCCACCGTCGGGCCACCGGTGAGGCTTTGCAGCGCGCGCACCGTTGCGGTGGCGGGTGCCAGCGTGCCGACCACCGGCCGCAGGCCCAACGGCGCCGGGGCGGGCACGATCGGCACCGTGGCGCTGTTGACGTAGGTGTAGTCGACCGTGTCGGTCGGCACGCCGGTCATCACCGCGGTGGCGCGGCCCTCGGCGGTGATCACCAGGTCGTAGGTCCCCACGGGCACCGGGTACAGCACGAACCTGCCGTTGCCGTCCGGGCTGGTCTCCTTGACCGGCAGGCCGTCGACCTGCACCGAGACGTGGGTGCTGGGCAGCGCCAGCGCCGGGTCGAGGTAACCCACCACGCCCTGGCCGGCGGTCGTCACCAGCGGGATCGCGGTGATCACCGGCTTGAGCTTGTAGTGGCCCGAGTTGCCGGCCTTGACGACCGACTTGCAGGCGTCGAAGTCGAGCACCACGTCGAGCACCTGGCCGTCGTTGACCGTCGTGTCGAGGTTGATCTTCAGCCCGCTTTGCTGGCCGCTCGGGGTGTCGAGCGCGGTCTCGTCTTCACCAGTGGGCACCACCGAGTTGGCCAGCGGCGTGGCGTGGTCGTTCTCGGCCAGCACCAGCCGCATCTGGGTGTAGCGGCCGGCCTTCAACGGCAACTCGCCCAGCGCCTCGACGACACCGTTCTGCAGCGTCAGCAGGTCGACCCGGCGCACCGGGTTCAGCACCAGTTCGGCCCAGCCGGCGTCGTTGTCGCCGGCGTTGGCGTCCTGGTGCACGCGCACTTTGGTGATCGAGACATTGACCTCGTCGTAGCCGCAAGACGGCGCATCGGTCAGGCCGATCCGCATCGTGCCGGTACCGCCGATGCCACCCCCGCCGCCACTGCCACCACCGCCACCGCAGGCCAGCAACATCGACGTGACGATCCCGCCCAGCAGGGCGTTCCAACGACGCAGGTTCATCGTTCTTCTCCAGTGAAAACAAGGTCCTCCTTCGAAGCGTCGTCGATCGGCTCTTCGAAGTAGTAGATGCCCAGGCCGACGCGCGCGGCGCGGGGCTCGGGGCCGTCTTCGGGCACGCCGGTGTCGTGCTCCTGCAGCCAGCGGTCCATGCGCTCCAGCAGCGCCTGGGCCTGCACGGCGGTGAGCTTGCGCAACGCCGGCAACTGCGCCGTGGCGATGCGGTGGTACATGACCTTGCGCTGGAAGCGCGGCTCGGTCTTGCCGTGGTCGATGTTGTGCTCGATCGTCGCGATCAGGTCGGCCACGTCGGCGCCGAGGATCGCCAGCTTGTCGACCACGCTGGCGGCGGGCACGTAGGCGCGCGTCAGCGGCTCGATGCGGCCATCGTCGTGCCGGCGCACCGCGCCGACGCGCAGCAGCTCGTCGAGCACCGCGCGGGCAGGCACGTCGCCGCTGTGGCGGCGCACCAGCTCGGCAAAGCTGCGCGGCCCTTCGTCGCGCAGCCAGCGCGGCGAGCCGTCGGCTTCGGTGAAGTCGATGTCACGCAGCCAGCCGGTCAGCACCCGGGCCGCGCGGTTGTAGCGCTCGCCCGGCTCGGCCTCGTCGCCGGGCCGCTCGGCCAGCAGCCGGGCGACCTCTTTGCGGGTCAGCCCCGACAAGATCGCCGCGCGCGACATCGACGGGGCCTTGCCTTCAATACCGAAGTCCTTCATCGCCACCTCCACAAACACGCGCTTGGCAATCTCTTCAAAGGCGATGAAGGACATGGACTGCCTCAGCAACAGGCGGAACAACGGTCGCAACAGAGTCGCGACCGCTGTTTCCAGAACCCGTTGAGCGCGTACCAGCGTGGTCATTATTGGGAAAATTTTCCCAAATTCTAGATGACCACGCCATCGGTAGATGTATGCGGCAGGGCTGGGGCGTGGCGGCGCGTCTGTCCGCGGCGGCTGTCCGGCCCGGTGTCCGCGGACAGTCACACGCGCCGCCCGCGCGACGTAAGTCGTTGATCCGACGAAAGAAATTCCAACCTGGCGGTTGGTACGGCGCTTGCGAACAAGCCCATCGAGACGACTGAACGAAGCGCCGGACAACCATGATTCGTGACACCTCTGCCCAAGACCGGGTGCTGACACCCGACCCGCGCCAGCGCCGCCGCCGGGCCGTGCTGATCGCGGCCGCCGGCGGCCTGGCGGTGGCCGGGCTGCTGGCCTGGGGCTGGCCGGCGCTGTCGCGCGGGCTGTCGACGCAAGGGTCGTCGGTGAGCCTCGCCCGCCTGACGCTGGCCGACGTCGAGCGTGGCCCGCTGGTGCGCGACGTGGCCGGCGAAGGCAAGGTGGTCGCCGCGGTCAGCCCGACGCTGTATGCCGGCAGCGCCGGCACCGTGGCGCTGTCGGTCCAGGCCGGTGACCAAGTCAAGCATGGCCAGGCACTGGCCCGCATCGCCAGCCCCGACCTGGCCGCCCGGCTGGCCCAGGAGCGCTCGAACGCCGACGCCCTGCAAAGCGAAGCGCTGCGCGCCGAGGCCGACGCGCGCCAGCAGCGGGCAATGGCCCAAGGCCAGCTGGACACCGCCGCGATCACCTACAAGACCGCGCAGAACGAGCTGGCGCGCCAGACCCAGGCCTTCGAGGCCGGCGCCACCGCTCGTGCCCAGGTCGACCAGGCGAAGGACGCGGTCGACCGCGCCGCCGTCGCGCTGAAGCAGGCCCAGGCGCTGCTGAACCTGAAGGACGACGCGATGCGCTTCGAGCTGCAGGCCAAGCGCCAGGCCTTCGAGCGCCAGCACCTGGTCGTCAAGGACGTCGAGCGCCAGGCCGACGAGCTCACCGTGCGCTCGCCGGTCGATGGCCAGGTCGGCCAGCTCTTCGTCAGCGACCGCATGAGCGTGGCCAAGGACGCGAAGCTGCTGACCGTGGTCGACTTGTCGCAGCTCGAGGTGCAGATGCAGGTGGCCGAGAGCTTTGCGCGCGAGCTGCAACCGGGCATGCCCGGCGAGATCAGCGGCAACGGCCAGCAGTGGGCCGGCAAGGTCAGCTCGGTCTCGCCCGAGGTCGTCAACAACGAGGTCGCCGCCCGCCTGCGCTTCGACGGCGCACTGCCCGCGCAACTGCGCCAGAACCAGCGCCTGTCGGTGCGCGTGCTGCTGGACCGGCGCGACAACGTGCTGACCGTCGCACGCGGCAGTTTTGTCGACGAAGGCGGCGGCCGCGTCGCCTATGTGCTGCGCGACGGCGTGGCCGAGAAGCGCGCCGTCAAGCTCGGTGCGCAGAGCCTGGCCAAGGTCGAGGTGCTCGAAGGGCTGCGGCCCGGCGACCGCGTCGTCACCTCGGGCAGCGAGAACTTCCGTGGTGCCGAGCGCGTCACCGTCAGCCCCTGATCCATCGCCTATCCAAGCCGGAGAACCACCATGACCGCCATGCTGAAGATGCAGTCCCTGTCCAAGGTCTACCGCACCGAGATGGTCGAGACCTATGCGCTGCGCAACTTCGATCTCGAAGTGCGCCAGGGCGAGTTCGTCGCCGTCACCGGCCCTTCGGGGTCGGGCAAGACCACCTTCCTGACGATCGCCGGGCTGCTCGAAGCCTTCACCGGCGGCACCTACCTGCTCGATGGGGTCGACGTCAGCCACATGGCCGACGACGAGCGCTCGCGCATCCGCAACCAGAAGATCGGCTTCATCTTCCAGGCCTTCAACCTGATCCCGGACCTGAACGTGATGGACAACATCGAGGTGCCGTTGCGCTACCGCGGCCTGCCCCATGCCGAGCGCCGCCAGCGCGTGGCCGATGCGCTGGCCCGCGTCGGGCTGTCGGCCCGTGCCAAGCATTACCCCAACGAGCTGTCCGGCGGCCAGCAGCAACGCGTGGCGATCGCCCGTGCGCTGGCCGGCGCGCCGAAGCTGCTGCTGGCCGACGAGCCGACCGGCAACCTCGACAGCCAGATGGCGCGCAGCGTGATGGACCTGCTCGAAGAGCTGCACCTCGAAGGCGCGACGATCGTGATGGTCACCCACGACCCGCAGCTGGCCGCCCGCGCGCAACGCAACGTGCACGTGATCGACGGCCAGGTGGTCGACATCGCGGCCGAGCTGCACCTCGACCCGGCGTTGCTGCGCTCGCGCCCCGCCACCACCTCGTCGGCCACGTGACGATGCGGCTCAGCCTTGTCATCGCCGCGTTGGCGCTGGCCCTCGCCCACACCGCGCAGGCCGAAGACCTGCTGCAGGTCTATGCCGAAGCGCGCGCGGCCGACCCGGTGCTCGCGGCGGCCGATGCGCAGCGCGGTGTCCAGCGCGAGCTCGCCACCCAGGCCCGCGCCGCGCTGCTGCCGCAGTGGCAGTTGAGCGCCACCGACACCCGCGACCAGCAAGACGGCAGCCGCAGCCGCACGCTCGGCAGCAGCGTCAGCCAGGCCTTGTTCGACCTCGGCCGCCTGCGCACCTGGGACGCCGAGCGCACGCTCGAAAGCGCGCAGGACCTGCGCCTGCGCGCCGCCGAGCAGGCGCTGTGCGCCCGCGTCGCATCGGCCTACTTCGGCGTGTTGTCGGCGCAGGCCACGCTGGCCACCACGCGGGCCAACGAAGACGCCTTCGCGGCCCAGGTCACGCAGGCGCAGAAGCGTTTCGAAGCCGGCCTGTCGGCGCAGGTCGATCTCGAACAGGCCCGCGCCTACCACGCGCTGGCCCGCGGCGCCACGCTGCAGGCGCAGCAGGCGCTGGCCGACGCACGCGAAGCGGTGGCCGAGCTGACCGGCCACCCGCCGGGCGAGCTGAAGCCGCTGGCCATGTCGCTGGCCGCCCAGCAGCCCGAGCCCGCCCAGCCGCAGGCCTGGGTGGACCAGGCCTTGCGCGCCAACCCGCTGCTGCTGGCGCAGGCCCGCGTGGTCGACGCCAGCGAGCAGCGCATCGGTGCCGCGCGCGCCGCCCACTGGCCCACGCTGAGCGCGGGGCTCGACAGCGCGCGCAGCAGCGGCGCCGGCATCAGCGATGACCAACGCCGCGGCGGCACCCAGTTCGCGCTGCGCCTGACCGTGCCGCTGTTCGCCGGCGGTGCCACGCAGTCGCAGTTGCGGCAGGCCGGCTACCAGCGCGACATCGCACGCGACGACCACGAGGCCGCACGCCGCGCGCTCGTGCGCGAAACCCAGGCGCACTACCAAGCCGTCGTCTCGGGCGTTGCCTTGCTCGACAGCACCCGCGCCGCGGTGGCCGCCGCCGACCAGGCGCTGGCATCCACCCGCGCCGGGCAGAGCCTGGGCACCCGCACGATGACCGACCTGCTGCTCGCGATCCAGACCCAGGCCGCCGCCCAGAACGCGCACGACCAGGCGCGGCACGGCTACGTGATGGCCAAGCTGCTGCTGCAGCAGGCCGCCGGCGCTCTCGGCGAGCCCGAGCTGGCGGCCGTCAACCAATTGCTCGGAGAACCATGATGCTGGCCTACTACATCGACCTTGCGCTGCGCAGCTTCAAGTCTGCGCGCGCCTTGAGCCTGCTGATGATCCTGGCGCTCGGCCTGGGCATCGGCGCCTGCATGACCACGCTGACGGTCTACAAGGTGCTGGCCGGCGACCCGATCCCGCACAAGAGCGACCGGCTCTTCAACGTGCAGCTCGACGCGGGCAGCATGATCGGCTACCAGGCGGGCCAGGAGCCCGTCTTCCAGCTCAGCCGGTTCGACGCCGAAGCCTTGATGCACGCCCGCCACGCCAAACGGCAGGTGATGATGACCGGGGCCAACGTGCCGGTGCAGCCCGAATCCACCGCGCTCAAGCCCTTCTTCGCCGTCGCGCGCTATGCGACGACCGACTTCTTCGCGATGTTCGACGCGCCCTTCGCCTACGGCGGCGGCTGGGATGCCCAGGCCGATGCGAGCGAGGCGCGGGTCGCCGTGATCTCCAGCGAGTTGAACGACAAGCTCTTCGGCGGCGAGAACAGCGTGGGCCGCGATCTGCGCATCCGCAGCGAGGCCTTTCGCATCGTCGGTGTGCTGAAGGCCTGGAAGCCGGTGCCGCACTACTACGACATGACGATGGGCATGACCGAGTACGAGCAGGTGCTGCTGCCCTTCTCGACCGCGATGGGCCTGAAGTTCGGCAGCTCGGGCAACATGGACTGCTGGGGCAGCTCGAACGGCCTGAGCCCGCGCGACCTCAACTCGCCCTGCGCCTGGATCCAGTACTGGGTCGAGCTCGAATCGGCTGACCAGGCGCCGGCCTTTCGCGACTACCTGGTGCAGTACTCCGAAGAGCAGCGACGCGCCGGCCGCTTCGAGCGCCCGGCCAACGTGCGCCTGCGCAACGTGACCGACTGGCTGGTGTTCCAGAAGGCCTTGCCGAGCGACGTGCGCCTGCAGGTCTGGCTCGCCTTCGGCTTCTTGCTGGTGTGCCTGACCAACACCGTCGGTCTGCTGCTGGCCAAGTGCCTGCGCCGCTCGGCCGAGATCGGCGTGCGCCGCGCGCTGGGCGCCACCAGGCGCGACGTGTTCGCGCAGTTCCTGGTCGAGGCCGGCACGATCGGCGTGGCGGGCGGCGTGCTGGGCCTGGTGCTGGCGGTGCTCGGCCTGTGGCTGGTGCAGCACAGCCCGGCCGAATACGCGCCGCTGGTCAGCATGGATTGGCCGATGCTGTCGCTGACGCTGCTGCTGGCGCTCGCATCCAGCCTGATCGCCGGCCTGCTGCCGGCCTGGCGCGCGGCCCACGTGACGCCGGCACAGCAACTGAAGACGCAATAAGAAGGAGCTCGTGACGCCATGGACATCCTGCCCATCCTCTCCACGCTGCGCCGGCACAAGACCGCCGCCAGCCTGATCGTGCTCGAGATCGCGTTGACCAGCGCCATCGTCTGCAACGCCCTGCACCTGATCAGCCAGCGCATCGACACGCTGAACCACGACAGCGGGCTGCCCGAAGCGGAGCTGGTCGTGATCGGCGTGCGGGGCACCGGCAGCAACGCCGACCCCGACGAACTGACCACGCGCGACCTGACGGCCATCCGCCAGTTGCCGGGCGTGAAGGGCGCCACGGTGGCGAACCAGGTGATCTACGGTCAGAACAGCAACAACACCGACGTGCGTCGGCCGGCCGACAAGAACGGCCCTCGCTACTCGAGCTCGTTGTATGCCCTGGGCGAGCAGGGGCTGGACGCCATGGGCCTGAAGCTGGTCGCGGGGCGTGACTTCAGGCCAGAGGAGTTTCAGCGGGGCACCGACATCGACAAGCAGGCCGATCCGACCGTGGGCCAGGTCATCATCAACCGCGCACTGGCCGAGAAGCTCTTTCCCGGCGAGTCGCCGCTGGGTCAATCGATCTATGCCTACAACGACAACCCTTCGGTGGTCATCGGCGTCGTCGAGCGGCTGACCCACCCCTACCCCGGCAAGGCCAGGCGCGACAACGAGGGTTTCTCGATGGTGCTTCCGCTGCGCGGCACCTACCGCGGCGGCGACTACCTCATTCGCACCGAGCCCGCCCAGCGCGATGCGGTGCTGAAGGCGGCCGCAGCCGCCATCGAGCGCAACGACCCGTCGCGCATCGTCACGCACACCAAGACCCTCGCCGAGATGCACGCCAGCTACTACGCGCAGGATCGCGCGATGTTGTGGCTGATGGGCGGCGTGATCGTGGCGCTGCTGGTGGTCACCGCCTTCGGCATCGTCGGCCTGGCCAGCTTCTGGGTGCAGCAGCGCACACGGATGATCGGCACGCGCCGCGCGATGGGCGCGACCCAGGGCCAGATCCTGCGCTACTTCCAGCTCGAGAACTTCCTGCTGTCGACAGTGGGCATCGTGCTGGGCATGGCCGGCGCCTTCGGCCTGAGCCTGGTGCTGATGACCAGCTACGAGATGCCGCGGCTGCCGCTGATCTACCTGCCGGTCGGTGCGCTGGCCCTGTGGGCGCTGGGCCAGATCGCGGTGCTCGCACCGGCGCGGCGCGCTGCCGCGCTGCCCCCCGTGGCCGCGCTGCGCAGTTGATATGCTCGGCGCCCGATGCACACCGTCCTGATCATCGACGACAACCCGGGTGTCGGCGAGGCCCTTGTCCTGCTGCTGTCGCTGCGTGACATCCAGGCCCTGCACGCCGCCACGCCGGCCGAGGGCCTGGCGCTGCTGGCGCGCCAGCCGGTCGACCTGGTGATCCAGGACATGAACTTCAGCGCCGACACCACCTCGGGCGAAGAAGGGGTGGCGCTGTTCCGCGCGCTGCGCCAGCGCAGCCCCGACCTGCCGGTGATCCTGCTGACCGCGTGGACGCGGCTGGAGAACGCGGTCGAGCTGGTCAAGGCCGGTGCGGCCGATTACCTGGCCAAGCCGTGGGACGACGCCAAGCTGCTGGCCACGGTGCAGAACCTGCTCGAGCTGGGCGACTCGAACCGCGAGCTGAGCCGCGCGCGCCAAGAGCGCCAGGCCCGCCGCGACGCGCTGCTGCAGCGGCTGGACATCGACGGCCTGGTGTTCCAGAGCGAGGCGATGCTGTCGATGCTCGAGCTGGCGGCGCAGGTCGCGCGCACCGAGCTGCCGGTGCTGGTGACCGGGCCGAACGGCAGCGGCAAGGAGCATGTGGCGACGATCCTGCATGCCAACTCGGCGCGCCGGCGCCTGCCCTTCGTCGCGCTGAACTGCGGCGCACTGCCGGCCGAGCTGATCGAGGCCGAGCTCTTCGGCGCCGACAGCGGCGCCTACACCGGCGCCCACCGCGCACGCGAGGGCCGCTTCGAGGCGGCGCACGGCGGCACGCTGTTTCTCGATGAGATCGGCAACCTGCCGCTGGCCGGCCAGGTCAAGCTGCTGCGCGTGCTCGAGACGGGCCGCTTCGAACGGCTCGGCTCCAGCAAGACCCGCGAGTCGAACGTTCGCATCGTCAGCGCCACCAACGCCGACCTGCGCGCGATGGTCGCGGCCGGCAGCTTTCGCGAAGACCTCTACTACCGGCTCAACGTGTTCGAGCTGCGGGTGCCGCCGCTGGTGCAGCGGCGTGACGACGTGCTGCCGCTGGCGATCCACTTTCTCGGCGGCGATGCGAAGCGCCTGGGCGACGCGGCGCGCGATGCGCTGTTGGCCCACCCTTGGCCCGGCAACGTGCGCGAGCTGAAAAACGTGATGGCCCGCGCCGCCTTGCTGGCTGGCGACGGCCCGATCCTGCCGGCCCACCTGCAGATCGACACACCCGCCAAGCCGGCCGCAGCGCGCGACCTGAACGAGCCGAGCCGCGAGACGGTGCTGGCGGCGCTGGGCGAGGCCCACGGCGTGGTCAGCCGGGCCGCGCAGGCCCTGGGCTTGTCGCGCCAGGCCTTGTACCGGCGCATGGAGCGCTACGGCCTGGCCACCGACGCCGGCCCCACGCCCTGACGCGCATGCGCTCGCGCGGGCCGATCCACAGCCTGCAGGCGCGGCTGGCGTTGCTGCTGCTGGCGATCGTGGTGCTGGCCGGCTTGCTGCACGCCGCGCTGGTGCAGTGGCCACTGCCGGCGCTGCTGGGCCTGCTGCACCGCCGGCTCGGCTGGAGCGTGAGCGCACCACTGCCCGGCAGCGCCGCGGCGCTGGGCTGGACGCTGCTGTTGCTGCTGCCGTGGGTGCTGGTCTTGTCGGCCTACGCCACCGCGCCGCTGCACCACCTGCTGCGCGCGCTGCAGGGCGCGGTGCTGAGCTACCGCGAAGGCGACTTCAGCATGTCGATCCGCGCCCAGGGCCACGGCGAGCTGGGCGAACTGCTGCGCCTGCACAGCGAGCTCGGCCATGCCCTGCGCGAGCAACGCCAGCAACTGGCGCAGCGCGAGCTGCTGCTGGACACGGTGGTGCAGAACACGCCGCTGGCACTGCTGCTGTGCGACGTTTGCGCTGGCGCGTCCGGCCGGGTCGTCTACGCCAACATCGCCGCGCGGCAGTTGCTGGCGCAAGGCCGGTCCCTGGTCGGCACGCCGCTGGACACCCTGCTGGCCGACGCATCACCCGACCTGCGCGACGCGGTGGCCAGCCAGCAGGACCAGCTGTTCTCGATCACCGACGACAGCGGCCACGAAGAGCACTTTCACCTGTCGCAGCGCGCGCTGCTGCTGCAGGGCACGCCGCACCGGTTGATCCTGCTGCGGCGCATGACCCGTGAGCTGGCGCGCGAAGAGGTGGCGAGCTGGAAGCGCGTGATCCGCGTCATCAGCCATGAGCTGAACAACTCGCTGGCGCCGATCTCGTCGCTCGCCCACAGCGGCGCCGAGCTGGCCCGCCGCGGCCAGACCGAGAAACTGCCGCAGGTCTTCGACAGCATCGGCGGCCGGGCCGCCCACCTGCACAGCTTTCTGTCGAGCTACGCGCAGTTCGCCAAGCTGCCGCAGCCGCGCATCGAGCCGGTCGACTGGGCCGGCTTCCTGGCCCGCCTGGAAGCGCACAGCCCGTTCCGCCTGGGCGGCAACGTGCCCTCGGTGCCGGCGCGTTTCGACGCCGGCCAGATCGAGCAGGCGCTGATCAACCTGCTGAAGAACGCGCACGAGGCGGGCGGCCCGGCCGATGCGGTGAGCCTGGCCGTCAGCACCCGCGATGGCGAAACCCGCTTCACCGTGGCCGACCGCGGCCCCGGCATGAGCGAGGCCGTGCTGGCGCAGGCGCTGCTGCCCTTTTACTCGACCAAACGCAGCGGCACCGGCCTGGGCCTGGCGCTGGCCCGCGAGATCGCCGAGGCCCACGGCGGCCGCATTGCGCTGGCCAACCGCGAGGGCGGCGGCCTGGTCGTGACGGTGGTGCTGCCGGGCGGCTGATGGCGCGCATGGCGCCCGGCGCCGGCGTTATGCTTGCCGCTCACTCACTCGAAGTTCCGCACCATGCTGCTGGTGATCACGGGTGGCGTTCTCGCCCTGCTGGGTTTCCTGTCGGCCGTGATCCTGGTGGGGGCGCCGTTGGGCTGGATGGCCGCCACACCCGGCCTGATGCTGTGGGTGCTGTTCCCGTTGTTCACGCTGGTCGGCTACGGCCTGCTGGTGGTGGGCAGCCGCGATCCGGCCGTGCAGGCGCCGACGCGCTGGCTGGGCGGCGGCCTGTTGCTGCTGGCGCTGCTGGCCGCGATCGGCCTGATGGCCAGTGCCGCGGGCCTGCTGCAGTTGCGCGGGGACAGCAGCGCGCCGCTGTGGTACGTGCTGTTGCTGGGCGGCGTGATCGGCGGGGTGGGCAGCGCCAGCGCCGGCCGGGTCAGCCGAAGCGCCTGAACACCAGGTCGCGGTAGCCGCGGTAGACGAAGGTGAAGATGAAGGTTGCGAGCAGCGCGAGGCAGAGGTACATCGCGATCAGCAGCACCGACGCGGCCCCTTCGCCGCGGCCGAACCAGACCGCCGGGACCGCCGCCACCCACATGGCCGCCGCATAGGCCCGGCGCTCACCGAGCCAGCGCGCCAGGCCGCAGAAGCCCACGAACGCCGCCAGCATGATGGCGGCAAAGACCTGCCAGCGGCCGATGTCCGACATCGGCGCCGCGTGGGGCCCCGCGCGCCGCGGGGGGTCGAGCAGGCCGGCGAACGCACTGCCGATCAGCGCGGCCGACAGCACCAGCATCAGCAGCAAGGGCAACCAGCCGCCCATCATCACGCCGTGCAGGCGCGACGGTAGCCACCGGCTCGACCCGCGGGGCCGGCCGCCGGTGTGTGCTGGGGTAGCGGGCGAGCCGGCGGGCCTCGGCGGCGGCCAGGTCGGCCAGCTCGGCTTCGGCGGCATCGAGCAGGGGGTCGATATCGGGCAGGTCGTGCGCGACCACCATGTGGCCGCAGCGCGAGCAGTGGATCTCGCGGCCCGGGTCCAGCGGCGCGCCGCAGCCGCGGCAGGGCCAGTTCAGGTGCCGCCCCAGGCCCTGCGGCGAAGCGGCCATCAACTCGGCCCGCGGCCGCAGCGAGTGCGCCAGCCGCGGCAGGTCCAGCACCAGCAGCGGCGTGCGGCAGTAGCGGCACTGGTCGTCGGCCGCTGCGGCCGCGGCGCCGCAGTTCAGGCAGTGCAGCGCGAGCTTCTCCTGGGCCAGTGCGCGGCGCTCGGCCAGGCCCGGCGGCCTGACCAGGCCCCGCTCCGACAGCAGGCCGCTGTGGCTGTGCAGGTGGCCATGGCCGTGGCGGCATTCGAGAACGGCGAACAGGCCGAAACGGGTGCGGTTCTGTACCGGCCGCAACCGCCCGGCGCAGATCGGGCAGGCCGGGTGCTCGACCAGCGCGTCGGCCAAAGGCTGCTTCGCCGAGGCCTCCATCACCCGCAGCAACCGGGCCCAGCCCAGTGCCTCCAGGTGCACCGACTCGAAACGGTCGAACCAGACCAGCCGGCAGCCCGGGCAGTGCTCCACCGTGACCGGCGTGCCCTTGTGCGACGGCAGCGCCAGTGCCTGCATCGGCGCCTGGCAGCGCGGGCATCCCATCAGACGGGTCGAGGTCTCGTCGGCGGGGCTGGTCGGCATCACACTGCGCATTCTGAGCGACCCGCGCGCCGTGGCCGCACGCGGCCCACCCAGTCTCGCCAGCGGTGCACGAAAGGCGCGTGACGTGATACCGGCGCGGCGGTGCATCCCCCCAATCCAAAACTGACGCGAAACTGACAACAGCGCTACGATTCAGCCTGAGCAGCCGCCAGGGAGCCCGTGATGAACCTCGTCCAACTGTCCGCGATGAAAGCCTGGATGGTGGCGCACCGCTCCCACCAACCGGTCGAATACCACGCCTGGGACGCGGTGCTGACGCTGTGGCTGATGGGCTGGATGGGCGCACCGGCCTTCATCGTGCTGGACGACCCGTGGGCGGTGCTGGCCTGCGTCTCGCTGTTCTTCGCGCCGCCCGGCTACCTGCGGCTGCGGCGCCGCCTGCACCACCGCCAGCGCCTGCGCTGCGACTGGCTGCAGGTGGTGCAAACCGGGCCGACCGAAACCGCCTGAAGCGCCCGGCGCGGCGGCCTCATGGCGGCCCGGTGCCGGCGTCGGTTTCGTCGTCCGGCGCGCCCCGCGGCAGCCCGGCGCGTTCGTCGCGGGGGGCGCGGGCCACGCTGGCGGCCACCAGCATCTGCACCTGCACCACGTCGATCGGCTGGCTCAGGCGGCACTTGTAGCTGCGCGCACCCCGGCCGCTGCCTTCGAGAAACGCCAGGCCCTCGGGCAGCAGGTGACCGTTGAAGATCTGCAGGCTGACATGGCCCCGGTGCGGCGCAATCGCCAGCAGCGGTGAGCCAGCCCAGACGAACACCAGCTGGCCCCAGCGGATGATCTCGGTCAGCGTGGGCTCGGCCTCGCGCACCGCGGCGCGCAGCGCCTGCGCCACCTCGCGCTGCGCTTCGGGCAGAAAGTCCAACCAGGCCGAGACCAGGGCCTTGGAGCGGGGGCCGGTGCGCATGATCGAGGCGGGCTCAGCAGTGCGCGTGTCGATGGGAGGCGGGGCTAGGCTAGAGCTGCCGCGCCTGGAAGGTGTCGCAGTCCTGCACGCGGCCGCCGTCGAGCCCGCGGCGGAACCAGGCCACGCGTTGCGCGCTGGTGCCGTGTGTGAAGCTCTCGGGCACCACGTGGCCCTGCGATTGGCGCTGCAGCGCGTCGTCGCCGATGCGCGACGCGGCGTTCAGCGCCTCTTCGACGTCGCCCGATTCGAGGATCTGCCGCGCGTTGTTGGCATGGTGGCCCCAGACGCCGGCAAAACAGTCGGCCTGCAGTTCGAGCCGCACCGACAGCGCGTTGGCCTGGGCTTCGCTGCCGCGCCCACGGCGCTGCTCGACCTTTTCGCTGATGCCCATCAGGTTCTGCACGTGGTGGCCGACCTCGTGCGCGATCACGTAGGCCTGGGCAAAGTCGCCCGGCGCGCCGAGCTGCTGGCGCAGCGTGTCGTAGAACGCCAGGTCGATGTAGACCTTCTGGTCACCGGGGCAATAGAACGGGCCCATCGCCGATTGGCCTTGGCCGCAGGCGGTGCGCGTGGCGCCTCGAAACAGAACCAGCCGGGGCACCTGGTAGCGGCTGCCCGACTGCTGGAACAGCTGGCCCCAGACGTCTTCGGTGTCGGCCAGCACGGTCGAGACGAAGGCCGCTTCCTTGTCGCTGGCCGGCGGCGCATGGGCGGGCGCCTGCGTGGCCGAACCCGCACCGGGGTCGCCGCTGAGCAGGCCCAGCATCGTCAGCGGGTTGATGCCGAAGATCCAGCCGGCCACGACCGCCACCGCCACCGTGCCCAGGCCGACACTGCCGCCGCCCAGCCGCAGCCCACCACCACCACCGCCGTCACGGCGGTCTTCGACGTTGTCGCTCTGTCGGTTGCCTTCCCAGCGCATGGCACCATCCCCCGAGGTTGTTCAGCGCCGGGCGGTCACCCGGCCGGGCCTTGTGTTTCACATCGCGTTGCCCATCGGGCCGCCCAGGACACCGGGGCAAAACTCGCACCATGCCCGGGGCTGGCCCGCTGCAAAGGGCACGCGCCGCGGTGGGCCCGATCGGGCGATTGTGAAACTTTTTATGACAAGGTGCGCTGTGCCGAGCCGCTGTAGTGGCAGGCATGGAACAGCTGCAACGCCAGCTGGCGCAGCGCGGGGTCGCTGCTGGCGTGGGCCAGCGCGATGCGCTCGTAGGCGTAGAGCCGGTCGAAGCACAGGCGCGTGATCTGCACCGGGTGGCCTTCGACCGCCATCAGCGCGTGAAAACGTTGCAGCGCCTGCAGGCCGGCGTCGCCGCCGTGGGCGCCCAGCGGCAGGCTGGCCAGGGCCTCGGCATCCAGGCCGGCCACGGGGGGCAGGCCGGCGCGGGTGGGGGCAAGGGCGGTGGTCGGGCTGGGCATCGCAGTCTCCTGAAAGCGCATGGCTTGGGGCATGCTGCTGCGATGGTGCGCCGGGGGCCGGCCGGCCAATCGGCCGAACAACGGTCGAAATGGGGCCGAAACGGGGTCAAGACAGGGCCGAAGCCCGGGGCGGGGTCAGCCGGCCGCGGCTCAGAGCCTGGGAGTTTTTCGGGCGTGACCGAGCAGCGCGGCAAAGGGCGCCCGGTCGAGGCGCAAAGCACAGCCATAGCTCGGGCTATGGCGAGCATTTGCAACGACGAGCGGGTGGCATTTGACGTGATGAGCGGGCATGAGCGAAAGACTCTCAGGCTCTCAGGTCTTGGGCAGCGTGACGCCGCGCTGGCCCTGGTATTTGCCGCCGCGGTCGGCGTAGCTGGTCTCGCAGACCTCGTCGCTCTCGAAGAACAGCACCTGCGCGCAGCCTTCACCCGCGTAGATCTTGGCCGGCAGCGGCGTGGTGTTGCTGAATTCCAGCGTCACATACCCCTCCCATTCGGGCTCGAACGGGGTCACGTTGACGATGATGCCGCAGCGGGCATAGGTGCTCTTGCCCAGGCAGATGGTCAGCACGCTGCGCGGGATGCGAAAGTACTCGACCGTGCGCGCCAGCGCGAAGCTGTTGGGCGGGATGATGCAGACATCGCTCTCGATGTCGACAAAGCTCTTCTCGTCGAAGTTCTTCGGGTCGACCACCGTCGAGTGGATGTTGGTGAAGACCTTGAATTCGCGCGCGCAGCGGATGTCGTAGCCGTAGCTCGAGGTGCCGTAGCTGACGATCTTGTGGCCGTCGGGCGCGTGACGCACCTGGCCCGGCTCGAACGGCTCGATCATGCCGTGTTGTTCGGCCATGCGCCGGATCCACTTGTCGCTCTTGATGCTCATCGGATAGGGCCTTCAGGTAAGCGCGGATTCTCTCATCGGGCCGGGGCGCTTTTGTCGAGTTGCGCCTCCAGCCGCGCGAGGTGTTCGCGCATGCCCTGACCCATCGCAATCTGCGGGTTCGAATAGCCGTCGGTCTTGCCCGCCTCTTTCTCGCGCTGGTCGATCACCAGGCGGGCCTGGGCATGGGCCTGCTCGAACGAGCGGGTCTGGCGCAACTGCTCGCCGTACATCGCGCGGCCGAAGAAGGTCAGGTCCGAACGGCGGCCGCAGCCGTACGAGGTGTGGTCGCTGTCGGCCGCGGTCATCACCAGCGTGTCCGGGTCGGCCAGCGGGGTGACCCAGCTGCCCGAGTAGCAGGCCGAGATCGACAGGATGCGATAGCGGATACCGGCGTCGTCCAGCCATTGCCGCAGGTGGGTGGGCGTGACCGGCTCCACCTCCAGCGGCCAGAAGCTGGCCGCCAGCTCGCCCGACTGCGCACCGTGCGAGGTCATGTGGATGAACAACACGTCTTGCTCGCGGTCCATCAGCGCGGCCACATGGCGGATCGCACGCTGCAGGTTCAACGGCGTGGCCCACGGCCAATCGTGCGCCGCGTCGCGGTGGTTCACCAGTTGGATGGTGCGGCCGTCGGCGTCGAAGCGCTGCGCCATCACGTCGGCGACGAGCTGGCTCTCGCGGCGGAACACGTCCGCCTCGGCGTAGGGCGCGAAGGTGATCGCATAGACGTCGATCGCCTTCTTGCGCTGGGGCCGCAGTGCCTTCAGCCGCTCGGCCATCAGCGCGGGCTGCAGCTCGATCAGCTCCTGCGTCAGCGTGAACGCCTCGTCGCCCTCGTCGCCGGCCGATGGGCGCGGTGCCTCGGGGTACCAGTGCCGGACGGACGAAGCGCTCACGGCCATCAGCACCGTGGCCAGCACCAGCAGCACGCACCCGGCCAACTTGATGTACGGCCGCGCCGTGGCGCTGCGCCACAGCAAGACGACCTGGGCCAGCGCGGGCCACAGCATCGGCACCAACATCAGCAGCCATGCGCCCCACGGGCCGAACGCCTGCGGCAGGTCGACCTCGCCTTGCGCCACCGGCACCATCAGCAGGCCCACGCACAGCGTGAGCGGCAGCGTCTGCGCCAGCATCATCGACAGCAGGCCGGCCCCGCTCGGCGCCTGCGCGGCAGCGGGCTGCCCATCGGCAGGCAGCGGGTCCTCCGGCACCACCGGCACCACCCACCAGCAGACCCAGGCCCAGGCGACGAGCCAGACCGCGCCTGACATCAGCGCCGGCCAGTAGAAGCGGGCCGGCCCGTCGATGTAGAGCCGCTCCAGGCCGATGGCCGCGGCCGAGGCGACCAGCGCCAGCCAGCACAGGTTGGCCGGCGAGACCTGCAAGCCCTGCCAACGTGGCCGCATCAGCAGCGCCGTGCGCACGCCCTGGGCCCACCACGCGCCCAGCGCGCCCGGGCGCATCGGCTCGTGCCGGGGCTCGCGCACCGACGCAGGCGCCACGGCCACCGCGTCCGATATCGGCGGTACCACCGGTACCGTGAGTTCTTCTGTCATGGTGTTCCCCTCCCTTGCCGCCCGGACTTTAGCCAGTGTCCTGACCCAGCGCCGCCAACGCGGCCAGGTCGAGCAACTCGATGCCACCGTAGTGCAGCACGATCACGCCGCGGGCCGCCAGCGCCCGCAAGGCCTTGTTGGCGCTTTGCCGGCTCACGCCCAGCATCAGGGCCAGTTGCTCCTGCGGCAGGTGCAGCATGCGGCGCGGCGTGCCGGTGCGCGCGCCGTAGCCATGGGCGACCAGCCACAGGCGCTTGGCCAGCCGCGCCTCGAGCGGCAGGCGGGCGATGTCTTCGATCACGTCGAACAGCATGCGCAGCTTGGCGCAGGCCAGTTGGGCCACCGCCTGCCAATGCGCCGGGTGCTCGGCCAGCCAGGCGAGCAGCGCGGCCTGCGGCACCAGCAGCACGGCGGTCGGCCCGTCGGCCACGGCGTCGTGGGTGCGCGGCTGGCCATCGATCAGCGAGATCTCGCCGAACCACTGGCCCGGCTCGACGAACGCCAGCACCGTCTCGCTGCCATCGGCCTGCACCGCGCCCACGCGCAAGGCGCCGCTCAGCACACAGCACAGCCCTTCGGCCGCCTGGCCCCGCCCGAACAGGGCCTGGCCCGGGCCCAGCGCCTGCAGCCGCCCGAGCCGCAGCAGCGCCGCGCGCAGCGCAGGCGGCGCGCCGGCGAACCAGGCATCGGCCAACAGCACCTCGCGCCAGGCGCCCAGGGTGCCCGGCCAGTCGCTGTCGGCCGGGGGCCGCTCGGGTTCGGGAATGTCCTGATCCTGCATGGTCTTTCGCGCGGGCCGAATGTCGGCGTTTTGACAGTCGTCAAGCCAGCGAATCCCTACGATCCGCAGCCCATGCCACGACAGGAGATCTCCCCATGCGCAGCGCGAACGAACTGTTGATCCAGTATGCCCACTACCACCGCGACCGCCGCAACATCGCGACCCACTTCGTCGGCATCCCGATGATCGTCTTCGCGGTCGGCGCGCTGTTGGCGCGGGCCAGCTTCACGGTCGGCGGCTTCACGTTGACCGCTGCCTGGGTGACCGCCGCGCTGGTGACGGTGTGGTACCTGACGCGCGGCCGACTCGACCTGGCCGTGGCCGTCAGCGCGGCCACCTGGGTGCTGGTAGCGCTGGCGCACCAGGTCGCCGGCGGCAGCACCGCCGAGTGGCTGACCTGGGGCGTGGGCACGTTCGTCGTCGGCTGGGTGCTGCAGTTCATCGGCCACTACTACGAGGGCCGCAAGCCGGCCTTCGTCGACGACATCGTCGGCCTGCTGGTCGGGCCGATGTTCGTGACGGCCGAGGCGCTGTTCTCGCTCGGCTGGGGCCGCGACCTGCACGCCGAGATCGAACGCCAGGCCGGCCCGACGCACATCCGCGACCTGAAGCAGCCGCTGGCTTCGCATTGAGCCCCGCCCCGCTGCGCGCCGCGCCGGGGCCGGTGCTGGTGATGGGTGCCGGCAGCGTCGGCGGCTATGTCGGCGGCTGCCTGCAGGCCGCCGGCGCCGAGGTGCATTTCGTCGGCCGGCCCCGCATGCTCGGCGCCTGGCGCGCGCAGGGCCTGCGGGTGACCGACCAGGACGGCCGCGACCAGCACCTGGCGCCCGCCGACCTGCACCTGTGGGACACGGTGCCACGCGGGGTCACGCCATCGCTGGTGCTGCTGACGGTCAAGTGCGGTGCCACGCGCGACGCCGCCGCCGCACTGGCCGCGGCCTTGCCGGCCGGCACGCCGGTGCTGTCGCTGCAAAACGGCATCGGCAATGCCGACACGGGCCGCGCCGCGGCGCCGGCACTGCGCTGGCTGGCGGGCATGGTGCCCTACAACATCGCCGAACTCGGGCCCGGTCACCTGCACCGCGGCACCGGCGGCAAGCTGGCCGCCGAAGACGACCCCACCCTGCGCGCCTGGCTGCCGGTGTTCGACGCGGCGCGCCTGCCGCTGCGCCTGCAGGCCGACCTGAAGCCGGTGCAATGGGGCAAGCTGCTGCTGAACCTGAACAACCCGGTCAATGCCTTGTCCGGCCTGCCGCTGCGGGCCGAGCTGATGCAGCGCGGCTACCGCCAGGTGTTTGCCGCCCTGCAGCGCGAGGCCCTGGCCGCGTTGGCCGCCGCTGGCATCACGCCGGCCCAGGTGGCCGCAGTGCCGCCGCAGCGGCTGCCTCTGATCCTGTCGCTGCCGGACTGGTTGTTTCGCCGCCTCGCAGCGCGCATGCTGCGCATCGACCCCGAAGCCCGCTCCAGCATGGCCGACGACCTGGCCCTGGGTCGCACGACCGAGGTCGATGCGTTGTGCGGCGAGGTCGTGCGCCTGGCCCACGCCCACGGCTGCCAGGCGCCGCTGAACCAGCGCATCCAGGCGCTGGTCGAAGCCTGGCCGGGTGATCCGGCGCCGCTGTCGGCGGCCGCGTTGAAGCAGCGCATAGGCCTGCATTGACGGGTGTCACACAAACCCGCCACACGGGCGGCATGGAGCCCTGTTCAGCCCCCTTGGCTGGCGCTAGCATCACACCATGCACCGACACCGGGAGGCTGCCATGCCCTCACCTTTCCGCCCGGCCCGTGAGCTGCTGGTCCAGTACGCCCACTACCACCGCGACCGCCGCAACATCGCGACCCACTTCGTCGGTATCCCGATGATCGTCTTCGCCGTCGGCGTGTTGCTGGCGCGGCCCACGGTCGACCTGGCCACACCGGCCGGCGGCATGGCGCTGACGCCGGCCCTGCTGCTGTGGGCCTGCAGCACGCTGTGGTACCTGACGCGCGGCGAGTTCATGCTGGGCGCCGCGGTCAGCCTGCTCAACGGGGCGCTGATCCTGCTGGCAGCGCCACTGGCCGCGCATGGCGTGGTTACCTGGCTGGCATGGGGGTTCGGCCTGTTCCTGCTGGGCTGGGTGCTCCAGTTCCTCGGCCATCTCTACGAGGGTCGCCGGCCTGCCTTCACCGACGATCTGGTCGGCCTGCTGGTCGGGCCGGCGTTCGTCACCGCCGAGGCCTTGTTCTCGTTTGGCATGCTGCATGGCCTGCGCGACGAGATCGAGCGCCGCGCCGGCCCCACCCACATTCGCGACCTGGCCTTGCCGGCCTGAGCGCCACCTTCGCGAGGCGCCGGCCCACCGCCGCCCCGGTGATCAGGTCGATGTCGAGACGCTGATCGTCGGAAACTTGGCCGAGAAGTCTTTGGCTTTTTGCGCGACCTTCACCGCCACCTGCCGCGCGACCGACTTGTACAGGCCGGCGATCTCGCTGTCGGGCTCAGCCACCACCGTCGGGTGACCGCTGTCGGCCTGCTCACGGATCTTCATCGTCAGCGGCAACGCGCCCAGGTAGGGCACGCCGCGGGCCTCGGCCATCTTGCGGCCGCCGTCGGCGCCGAAGATGTGCTCGGTGTGGCCGCAGTTCGGGCAGCAATAGACCGCCATGTTCTCGACGATGCCCAGCACCGGCACGCCGACCTTCTCGAACATCGAGAAGCCGCGCTGGGCGTCGAGCAGCGCAATGTCTTGCGGGGTGGTGACGATCACCGCGCCGGTCAGCGGCACGCGCTGGCTGAGCGTGAGCTGGATGTCGCCGGTGCCGGGTGGCATGTCGACCAGCAGGTAGTCGAGGTCGCTCCAGTTCGTCTGCCGCAGCAGTTGGTCCAGCGCCTGCGTGGCCATCGGGCCGCGCCAGATCATGGCCTGGTCGGGCTCGACGATGAAGCCGATCGACATCACCTGCACGCCGTGGTTTTGCAGCGGCTGCATGGTCTTGCCGTCTTCGCTTTCGGGCCGGCCGCTGATGCCCATCATCATCGGCTGGCTCGGGCCGTAGATGTCGGCATCGAGAATGCCGACGCGCGCGCCCTCGGCGGCCAGTGCGAGCGCGAGGTTGGCGGTGGTCGTGCTCTTGCCGACACCACCCTTGCCCGAGGCCACGGCGATGATGTTGCGCACCTGCGGCAGCAGCGCCACCCCCCGCTGAACGGCATGGGCGACGACCTTGAAGCCGAACTGGATCTGGACCTCAGCCACGCCGTCGACACGGCGGGCCGCCGCGGTCAGCGCGCTCTGGAACGCCGGATACTGGCTCTTGGCCGGGTACCCCAGCTCGATATCGAACGAGACCTTGCCACCATCGATGCGAAGGTTGCGCAATTGCTTGCCCGACACGAAGTCCTGCTGGGTCTGGGGGTCGACGACGGTGCGCAAGGCGTCAAGCAGCGCGGGCTCGGAAACGGGCATGGCGTGGGCAAAGGTGAGGCGGGGGCAACGCCCGGCGGTCGCCGGCAACGTAAGCTACGCAGTCTAGCCGAGCCAAATTCCCTGCGCCGATGGGCTTTTTCTTCGCCACCAACCCTGCCGCCGAATCTGCCGTGACCCCCGAAGCAAGCGTCGATGCCCTGCTCGCCCAGGCCGCGCACCTGGCCCGCATCGGGCAGGTGCGCGAAGCCATCGTGGCCTACCAGAAGGCGCTCGAGCAGCGCCCGGCGTCGCCCAACAGCTGGTACAACCTCGCGCGGCTGCTGCGCCGCGTGCGCCGCTTCGACGACGCGCTGCAGGCCTACCAGCACGCGCTCGACCACAAGGCCGACCAGCCCGAAGAGGTGCACCTAAACCGCGCCGTGATCCTGGCCGATTACCTGGCGCGCCCGGTCGAGGCAGAAAAAGAGCTGCGCACCGCGCTGGCGTTGAACCCGCGCTATGTGCCGGCGCTGCTGAACCTGGGCAACATCTGCGAGCACCGCCGCGACCGCTCGGGCGCGATCGCGCACTACAGCCGCGCCCTGTTCCTCGACCCCTACAACGCGCTGGCGCTGTCGCGCCTGACCAGCATCCAGCCGCTGTCACGCGCCGACGACCCGCTGATCCTGCGGCTGAAGCAGGCGATCGCGCGGCCCGGCGCCCAGGCGGCCGAGCGCGCCGACCTGGGCTTCAGCCTGGGCTCGGCACTGGACAAGATCGCGGCCTACGACGATGCATTCGCGGCCTACCAGGCGGCCAATGAGGCCAGCCGCCAATCGGCCCCCCCGCCGGGGGTGCGCTACGACCGGCAGGCCAACGAGCAGATGATCGACAACCTGATCCGCTCGTTCCCGCAGGCCGCGCCACCACGCCAGGTGACCGAGGGCCCACCGCAGATGGTGTTCGTTTGCGGCATGTTCCGCTCGGGCTCGACGCTGGTCGAGCAGATCCTGGCCAGCCATTCGCAGGTCACCGCCGGCGGCGAGCTGGACGTGCTGCCCGCGCTGGTGCGCCAGCACCTGCCCGGCCTGGGCGCGGTCGCCGCACCGGTCGACCCGGCGATGGTCATCCGCATGCGCGAGCGTTACCTGGCCACCGTGCGCGGCCTGCACCCGAACGCCACGGTGCTGACCGACAAGCGGCCCGACAACTTCCTCTACATCGGCCTGATCAAGGCGATGTTCCCGCATGCGCGGATCGTGCACACCCGGCGCCACCCGATCGACAACTGCCTGGCGGTCTACTTCCTGCACCTCAGCCACGCGATGCCCTATGCGCTGGACCTGGTTGACACCGCGCACTGGTACGGCCAGTACCACCGCCTGATGCAGCACTGGAAGGCGCTGTACGGCGCAGACATCCACGATGTCGATTACGACGCGCTGGTGCAGGAGCCCGAGCCGCAGATCCGTGGCCTGCTCGACGGCCTCGGCCTGCCGTGGGAATCGGCCTGCCTCGACTTCCACCGCAACGACACCGTGGTCAAGACCGACAGCCTGTGGCAGGTGCGGCAGGCGCTGTACACCCGCTCGTCGGGCCGCTGGAAGCACTACGCGCGGCACCTCGATCCATTGGTGCTCGAACTGCGCCGGCAACTGGGCGACGACCTGCACTGAGCGCACGGCGCGGGAACGTGCATTGCCCCGTCGGCAAGCGGAGGTTTCCCGATGCGCAAATTCCTCGCAGGTTCGGGGCTGACGGCCGCGCTGCTGCTGGCCGCCATGCCGGCGGTGGTGGAGGTCCAGCCTTGCCCGATCGACAAGACGGCGATGACCGCTACCGGCAACACGCGGCAAGAGGCGGGCAAGACGCTCGCCGAGTACAAGTGCGAACAAGGCCACGTCTACTGGATCGCCGTCGATTGAGTGGCGGCGGCGCGGCGTCAAGCGGCGGCGCCGGTGTCCGCGTCAACGGGCGGCTGCAGCACGATGTCGCGCTCGAACAGCTCGATCGCCGCTTTGGCCACCTGGACCGTGTCGTAGTAGGCATAGGCCGCGACGCCCATCGCGCCGACCACCGGCAGCCAGCGCGAGGCGCCGTGCGACAGGCCACGCTGCGTGACCTTCATGCCGATGCGCTGGGCCACCGCCTGCAGCGCCTTCAGCGACGCCTGCTTGACCAGCATGCGCTCGCCCATGCGAACCACCAGATCGCGCACGGCTTGTGACGCCGTGTGCTTGAACAGGCAGTACAGCATCTGCTCTTGCGTCAGCGTGCCGGACTTGCCGTAGTAGGCGGCGATGTCGGCCACCATGTTGGCCTGGATGCGCCAGACCGCCAGCATCTCGGGCAGGATGGTCAGCCAACCGAGCGGGCCGGGCGGCAACGCCAACGTGCCCGCGGCGGCCGCGGCCTTGGCGGCCGACGTGACCGCGATCGCGCGCGCGGCTTCGGCGGGGTGGCCGCTGGGGCGGGCCGTGGAGCCCGGCACCTCGCCCAGAAAACCGAGGATGACGTTGGCCACCCTCGAAGCCCCGCCGGGCGCGTGAGGGTCACCCATGGTGGCAGGCAGTCGGGCGCGTTCGCGCGAGGGGTCTGGGTCTTTCACACCGCCATCATGGCATCAGCGCGCGCGATGCGCCGAGCCGATCGAAGAGCCCGACGGGGCTCGGCGGATCACGCGCCGGTCAGGCGCTTGGCGGTGACCACGACCACCTGCGTCGGCGCATCATCGGCCTGGGCCATCAGTGCGTCGTCGTACAGGCCGTCGGCCACCTGGCCCAGCGCCGCCATCAGGCTCAAGGCCATCACCAGCGCCACGCCGGCCGCCGTGCGGCGAACCTGGGATTCTTGCTGCGCGAAACGGAAGGGGCTGCGGGTCATGGTCGGCTCCTGGGGGGAGAGGGGCTGTCGATGGGGTGGACTGTAGGCAAGCCCCTCGCGGCCGGCCACCGGCGTGCGACCAGCTGCAGCGCCGACGCGCTCGATGGCATGAGGGCCGGATGAACCGTCAGCGCTCGCTGCCCGGCGGGTGTGCCGATTGCCGGCGGCATCGATAGCATGGCACCGAGACAGGACCGCTCTGATGAAGATCGCGACCTACAACATCAACGGCATCAACGCCCGCCTGCCCGGCCTGCTGCGCTGGCTGGCCGACAGCGCACCGGACATCGTCTGCCTGCAGGAATTGAAGACTTCGGACGCCACCTTCCCCAGCGCGGCGATCGAAGAGGCTGGCTACGGCGCGTTGTGGAGCGGGCAGAAGTCGTACAACGGCGTGGCCATCCTCGTGCGCGGCAACCAGCCGATCGAGACCCGGCGCGGCCTGCCCGGTGACGCGGACGACAAGCAAAGCCGCTACCTCGAAGCCGCGGCCCTGGGCGTGCTGGTCGGTTGCCTGTACCTGCCCAACGGCAACCCACAACCGGGCCCCAAGTTCGACTACAAGCTGGCCTGGTTCAAGCGCCTGATCGCGCATGCAGGCAGCCTGGTCGACCACCCCGAGCCGGTGCTGCTGGTGGGCGACTACAACGTGGTGCCGACCGACGACGTGGCCGACATCTACAACACCCGCTCCTGGCTCGACGACGCCCTGCTGCAGCCCGCCTCGCGCGCCGCCTACCGAGAGCTGCTGGCGCAAGGCTGGACCGATGCGATCGCGGCGAAGCACCCGGGCGAGCCGATGTACACCTTCTGGGACTACTTTCGCCAGCGCTGGCAACGCAACGCCGGCCTGCGCATCGACCACCTGCTGCTGAACCCGGCCGCCGCCCGGCGGTTGACCGACGCGGGTGTCGACCGGGCGGTGCGCGGCCTCGAGAAGGCCAGCGACCATGCCCCGGCGTTGGTGACGCTGGCGCCCGCCCAACGCCGCAGCTGAGGCATCCGCCGGTCCTATTTCTTGCCCGACTGCTTGGGGATCACCGCGACCTCGCCGCTCGGCTCGAGGTAGATCCGCTCGACACCGGCGAAATCGTCGATGCCCTCTTGGTGGATCTTGTCTCTCAGCTCTTCGGCGGTGATGAACGCGCGCCGCATCTGGTGGCGCTGCAACTGGCCATTCTTGAACAGGCACTGTCGCCGGCCCATCGCCAAGCGCTCGAAGGCGGGCGAGCGGTAGGCCAGCACGTCCAGCAGCACGTTCCAGCCCACCAGCGTGGCGATCAGCAGCATCGAGTCGGACGACGACGTGGCATCGCCGATCATGCCGTTCTGCGCCGCGTCGCCGATTAACACGATGAACAGGAAATCGGTGACGCCCATCGAGCCGGCATCGCGCCGCAGCACGAAGCGGAACACGCAGAACAGAAACCAGTAGAGCAGCGTGCCCCGCAGCACCAGCTCGAGAGGCGGCACCGTGAAGGCGAAGAGGTGGGACCAGTCCATGGCGACCTCGCGTGAGGAGTCCCCTGAACTTAGCCGTTGGGCCCTCTCGCGGTTGTCGGCCGCCATGACGACCCGCGGTCAGACAAGGCCGCGCTCGCGCCGACACGGCGCCGAGCTGGCAGCCTGCAATCGGCGATCGGCGATCGGCGATCGGCGATCGACCAATGAAAAAAGGACTTGCGTTGCGGCAAGTCCTTTTTCATTCGAATTTGGTGGGCCCTGTAGGATTCGAACCTACGACCAACGGATTAAGAGTCCGCTGCTCTACCAACTGAGCTAAGAGCCCGTGATCGAAACCGACCAAAACTGGTGGCTTACCTGGTGGGTTGTGCAGGATTCGAACCTGCGACCAACGGATTAAAAGTCCGCTGCTCTACCGACTGAGCTAACAACCCTTACCCCGGTAGAGCCCTAGATCATATCATGACTTTTTCTTGATTGAAAAGAGGCTTGTTGCGCGAGACACAACGAAAGCGTTTCGCCGGCGGCTGCAAAGCCAAAGCTCGCGGTCACGGTGACCGCCGAGCCGTAGCCATGGCAATTGAGGCTGCCGTCGCTGGCACCGGTGTCGCAGGCCGCGTCGGCCGGGGGCGCCACGCTCTCGCGAGAGAACACGCAGCGCACGCCGATCTCGCCCTGGCCGGCCTTGGCCGCGCCGTGTTCACGCCGCAAGCGTTGGCGCAACGAGGCGAGCAGCGGGTCGTGCGTCACCGCGGCCAGGTCGGCGATGTCCAGCCGCTCGGCGTGGCGCTTGCCGCCGGCCGCGCCGCAGCACACCAGCGGCACGCGCTCTTGCAAGGCCCAGGCGGCCATCGCGGCTTTCGCGCGAACCTGGTCGCAGGCGTCGATCAGGGCATCGACCGGGCCAGGCAAGAGGCCAGGCCAGTTCGCTGCATCGACGAATTCGTCCACCAGATGCACTTGGCAACCGGGGTGGATGTCGGCCACGCGCTGCGCCAGCGCCTGGCCCTTGGCCATGCCCAGCGTTGCGCCGGTGGCCTGGATCTGGCGGTTGATGTTGGATTCGGCGACATGGTCCATGTCGATCAGGACCAGCTCGGCCACGCCCGAGCGCGCCAGCGCCTCGACCGCCCACGAGCCCACGCCGCCCAGGCCCACCACCGCGATGCGCAGCTTGCGCAGCCGCTCGTAGGCCGCGTGGCCATACAGCCGCCGCAGGCCGCCGAAACGGCGCTCGAGATCGGGCGTGTCTGGCGGCGGCGCGCTGGGAGTTGTCGCGTCGTTCACCCGGTCACTTCAGCGTGACGATGCGCTCGCGGCCGGCTTGTGCGGCTTCGGACTTCGGGTATTGGCGGATCAGCTCTTCGAGCGTGCGCTTGGCGCTCTTGTTGTCCTTCAGCTCGGCCTGACAATTGGCCAGCGCCAGCAAGGCCTCGGGCGTGCGCGGGTTGTCCGGCGCCGCGGTCACGAAGGCGCGGAAGGTCGCGATCGCGTCCTTGTACTGGCGCAGGCCGTATTGCGCGTTGCCCAGCCAGTAGCGTGCCGAGTCGACATAGCCGCTGCTCGGGTAACGCTTCAAGAAGGCGACCAGCGCCGGCGCCGCCTTGTCGAACTCACCGCCGCGCATCGCGGCCATCGCATCGTCGTAGGCGCGCTTTTCGTCGGCCTCGACGAAAAACTCTTTGCCGTCGACCGACACCTGCTGCGGCTCGAGCCTGCGCACGCGCTCGTCGACGTTTTGCGCAATGTCTTTCTGGTGCCGCTGCACCTCGGACAGGTCGCGCAACATCTGCTCATCTTGCCCGCGCAGGCGCGCCACGTCGGCGCGCAACTGCTCGTTCTGGTTGTTCATGTCGAGCAGGTTGCGCTGCAGCGCCTGGACCTGCTCGGTGAGTTGCTTCACCTGCGCGGCGAGTTCGCCGCGTTGCTGCTCGCCCTGGGTCACTCTGCTGCGCAGGTCGAGGATGGCCTTGCGCGCTTCTTCGTCGTCGAACAAGCCCGCCTGAGCGGGCAGCCAAACGGCCATCAACGCGCCAAGCGCGACGGTACGCAGCATGTGTCGGGCGAGCAGCATGGGGTCAGCGGTCCTTCAGCTCAGCGCGGCGGTTCTTGGCCCAGGCGGCCTCGTCGCTGCCCTGGGCGGCCGGGCGCTCTTCGCCGAAGCTCACCGCTTCGAGCTGGCCATCGGTCGCGCCGACCAGCAGCATCGACTTCTGCACGGCTTCGGCGCGCTTCTGGCCCAGCGCCAGGTTGTATTCACGGCTGCCACGCTCGTCGGTGTGGCCTTCGATCAGCATCTTCTTGGCCTTGTTGGCGCCCAGGTACTTGGCGTAACCCTCGACGATCGGGCGGTATTCGTCCTTGACGACGAAGCTGTCGAAGTCGAAGTACACCGTGCGGCCCAGGCCAGCCGGCGGCATGGCGTTGGCGTTCAGGTCCACCGTCTTGACCGCGCTCTCGGCGGGCTTGGCGCCAGCGTTGTTTGCGCCTACTTCAGTCGGGGTGCGGTTCTCGACCGGTGCCGGCTCGTCCAGCTTCGTCGAGCTGCAGCCCGCCAGCCAGACCAGTGCCAATGCCGACATGGTGCCGGCCCCAACGTTCCACTTGACCTTCACGGCTCTCTCCTTCGTGTTGACGTGATTGTTTGCGATGCGCCTGAAGCGCCTTACCTGCCGTAAGGGCCCCAGACCGGCTCGCGGATATCGAGGCCGCTGGTCAACAGCCTCGTCTTGATCTTGCCATCCAGGGTGGTGGTCATCAACAGTTCTCGCCCTGAGGCGCGGGTCGCATAGATGATGAAGCGGCCATTGGGCGAGAAGCTCGGGCTCTCGTCGTCGTTGGTGTCGCTGACCGTTTGCACGGCGCCGCCGGCCAGGTCCATCGTCATCACCTTGAAGCCCCCGCTGCCCGTGCGCTGCACGAAGGCCATCGTCTTGCCATCGGGGCTGATGGCCGGGCTGACGTTGTAGCTGCCCTGGAACGTGATGCGCTCGGCGCCGCCGCCGCCCACCGGCTGGCGGTAGATCTGCGGGCTGCCGCCGCGGTCGCTGACGAAGTAGATCGACTTCGCATCGGGGCTGAACACCGGCTCGGTGTCGATCGCGTGGCTTTGCGTGATGCGGCGTGGGTTCGAGCCGTCGCGGTTGATCAGGAACAACTGCGAGCCGCCGTCGCGCGACAGCGTGACCGCCAGCTCGCGCCCGTCCGGCGACCAGGCCGGCGCGCTGTTCGAGCCCTTGAAGTTGGCCACCATGCGGCGCTGGCCGCTGGCCATGTCCTGCACCCACACCACCGGCTTGCGCGTCTCGAACGACACGTAGGCCAGCTCGCGGCCATCGGGCGACCAGGCGGGAGAAATGATCGGGTCCGGGCTGGTCAGCGGCACCTGGCCGCCTTCGCCGTCGGCGTCGGCCACGCGCAGCGTGTAGCGGCCACCGCCCTTGGTGACGAAGGCGATGCGGGTGGCGAACACCCCCTTCTCGCCGGTCAGCTTTTCGTAGATCGCATCGGCGATGCGGTGGGCCGCCAGCCGCAGGTCGGCGGCGGGCACCGCCAGGCTCTGGCCGCCTTGGTCAGCGCCCTTGACCACGTCCCACAGCTTGTAGCGCACGTCGAAGCGGCCATCGACCAGCTTGCTGACCGAGCCGGCCACCAGCGCATCGGTATTGCGGCTGCGCAGGTCGGCAAAGCCGGGGGCACCGGTTTCGTCGATGTTCAGCGGCGCGTCGACGAAGCGGAACGCACCGCTGCGCTCGAGGTCGGCCTTGACGATGGCCGAGACCAGGTTCTCGCCGCCCTGCTCTTCGCCGCGAAACCGCAGCAGCGTGATCGGCAGCTGCGTGGCACCAATGCCGGAGATTTCTACCCGGAACTCGGCACGCGCCGGCAGCGCAGCGGCTCCACCCAGGGCGCCGAGCGCGCCCATCCAATGTCGTCGGGACCACATAGGGGCTGATCGAGTCATGCTGCGGGCCGAAGGTTCCCCCCGGCGTTGTTGTCAAGTCTGGCGCGGCGCATTTTAGGGGCGCGGCCCCGGCGGCATACCATCACGCCCTCGGCCACGCCTGTTCCGCCTGTCGCCATGAGCAACCTGCCCCCGATCAGCCGCTTTCCTGTCCCGACCGTGGCCGAGCTGCCCGAAGACCTGCACCAGCGCATTCTCGAGGTGCAGGAAAAGGCCGGCTTCGTGCCCAACGTCTTTCTCGCGCTGGCCCACCGGCCGGCCGAGATGCGCGCCTTTCTGGCCTACCACGATGCGCTCTTGCTCAAGGAGGGCGGCAACCTCAGCAAGGGTGAGCGCGAGATGATCATCGTCGCCACCTCGGGCGCCAATCGATGCCTGTACTGCGTCGTCGCGCACGGCGCCATCTTGCGGGTGTACGAGAAGAAGCCGCTGATCGCCGACCAGCTTGCCGTGAACCACCGCAAGGCCGACATCACACCGCGCCAGCGCGCGATGCTGGATTTCGCGATGAAGGTCTGTCTGCGTGCCGACGAGATCGAAGAGGCCGACTACGCCACGCTGCACGAGCACGGCTTCGACGACGAAGACGCCTGGGACATCGGCGCGATCGCCGCGTTCTTCGGCCTGTCCAACCGCATGGCCAACCTGATCGGCCTGCGCCCCAACGACGAGTTCTACCTGATGGGGCGCGTGCCCCGGCAAAAGTGATGTCCGATACCGCTGCAATGAAGCTCTCGCCCCTGGTGGCCGGCGCCTGGCGCCTGGCCGAATGGGATTTCAACGTGGCCCAGCGCGTGGGCTGGATCGAAGGCAACATCGAACGCGGCCTGACCAGCTTCGACCACGCCGACATCTACGGCGGCTACCAGGTCGAAGCGCTGTTCGGCGAAGCGCTGGCCCACTCGCCTGGGCTGCGCAACCGGATGCAGCTGGTGACCAAGTGCGGCATCAAGCTGACCGGCCCGGCGCGGCCGGCGCACGAGACGCATTGTTATGACACCTCGGCCGCGCACATCACCGCGTCGGTCGAGAACAGCCTGCGCGCGCTGCACACCGACCGCATCGACCTGCTGCTGATCCACCGGCCCGATGCGCTGATGGACGCCGACGAAGTGGCCACCACTTTCGAGCGCCTGAAGCGCGACGGCAAGGTGCTGCACTTCGGCGTATCGAACTTCACCGTGCAGCAGTACGAGCTGCTGAACAGCCGCATCCGCCTCGAGACCAACCAGGTCGAGTGCTCGCCGCTGCAGCTGGCCCCCATCCACGACGGCACCTTCGACCAGGCGCAGCGCCTGCGCGCCCGGCCGATGATCTGGTCGCCACTGGCCGGCGGCCAGCTGTTCAACGCCGACACCGAGGCGGCGCACCGCGTGCGCTGGGTGATGGGCGAGATCGGCGCGCGCCTGGGGCTGTCGACCACCACGCTGGCGATCGCCTGGCTGCTGCGCCTGCCGTGCCAGCCGATCCCGGTGATCGGCTCGCGGCGCCTGAGCGCGTCGGACGAAGCCGTGGCCGCGCTGAAGGTGAGGCTCGGCGCAGACGACTGGTACCGCATCTGGGCCGCGTCGACCGGCCACGAAGTGCCCTGATTCACCCCGCCGCGCCACGACTTCGTCGCGCGTATTCGTGGTTCGCGCCGCGAGGGCTTGGCGGCCGCCGGCCTCACGCGTATGGTGATCGGTTTCGACCACCTCTCAAGAGAGCCCCATGAGCGTGAATGTCTACCTCTTCTTCGACGGCCGCGCCGAACAGGCTATCGAGTTCTACAAGAAGACGCTGGGTGCCAACGTCGAGTTCATGATGCGCATGTCGGACAGCCCCGAGCCGCCGCCGCCCGATTGCCCACCGATGCCCAGCGACGCGATCATGCACGCGAGCTTTCGCATCGGCGACACCGTGCTGATGGCCTCCGACGCGCCGCCCACCGGCGACAAGCCGTTCAAGGGCTTTTCGCTGTCCCTCAGCTACACCACCGAAGCCGAAGCGCACAAGACCTTCGACGCGTTGGCACAAGGCGGCAAAGTCGAGATGCCACTCGGCAAGACCTTTTGGTCACCCTGCTTCGGCATGCTGACCGACCAGTTCGGCGTCGGCTGGATGGTCAGCGTGGATCGTTAGCCCCCACGGCCCCTTCCGGGGCCGGCCCCCCAAGGGGGCTCGCGCAGCGGACCGGCAAAGCCGGCTCCGCGCACGCCACTTGGAGGGGGCGGCGCTTCGCGCGCCCGCTGGCAAGCAGAGCGCGGGCGCTTCGCGCCCGCTACAACAAGACGATGTCGTACTGCTCGGGGTTCATCGTCGGCTCGGCAGACAGCGAGATCGGCTTGCCGATGAAGGCCGACAGGTCGGCCAGGTGCTGGCTCTCTTCGTCGAGCAGCATCTCGACCACCGAGGCGCTGGCGACGACGCGGAACTCCTTCGGGTTGAACTGCCGCGCCTCACGCAGGATCTCGCGCAGCACGTCGTAGCAGACGCTGCGTGCGGTCTTGACCTGGCCGCGGCCGCCGCAAGTGGGGCACGGCTCGCACAGCATGTGGGCCAGCGATTCGCGCGTGCGCTTGCGGGTCATCTCGACCAGGCCCAGCGCGGTGAAGCCGCTGACGGTCGTCTTGGTGCGGTCTTTGCTGAGCTGCTTGCGAAACTCGGCCAGCACCGACTGCTGGTGGTCCTCGCGCACCATGTCGATGAAGTCGACGATGATGATGCCGCCCAGGTTGCGCAGCCGCAACTGGCGCGCAATCGCCTGCGCCGCCTCGAGGTTGGTCTTGAAGATCGTGTCGTCGAAATTGCGCGCACCGACATAACCACCGGTGTTGACGTCGATCGTCGTCAACGCCTCGGTCTGGTCGACGATCAGGTAGCCGCCCGACTTGAGCTCGACCCGCCGCGCCAATGCACGCGAGATCTCTTCTTCGATGCCGAAGAGGTCGAAGATCGGCCGCTCGCCGCGATAGTGTTCGAGCTTGGCGACCGCCGTGGGGGTGTAGACGCCGCCAAAGGCCTTCAGCGTGTCGAACTGCATCTTCGAATCGATGCGGATCGACTGGGTCTGCTCGGTGGCCAGGTCGCGCAGCACACGCTCGACCAGGCTCAGGTCCTGGTGCAGCAGCGTGCCGGGCGGCTGCGACAGCGCACGCTGGCGGATCTGGCCCCAGGTCTTGCGCAGGTAGGCGATGTCGTCGCCCAGCTCCTGGTCGGTCGCTTCTTCGGCGTTGGTGCGCAGGATGAAGCCGCCCCCACCGCCTTCTTCGGGCTTGCCGACCAGCGCCTGCATGCGGGTGCGCAGTTGCTCGCGCGCCTCGGCCGAGCCGATCTTCTGCGAGATGCCGATGTGGTTGTCCTGCGGCAGGAAGACCAGCATGCGCCCGGCGATGCTGACCTGCGTCGACAGGCGCGCGCCCTTGGTGCCGATCGGGTCTTTCACCACCTGCACGGTCAGCGTCTGGCCTTCGAAGACCTGCTTCTCGATTGGGGTTGGGGCGCTGTTGTCGTTGCCAGCGCGGGGGTTGAAGCCGGCCGTGTGCAGGTCGGCCACGTGCAGGAACGCGGCGCGTTCGAGGCCGATGTCGATGAACGCGCTCTGCATGCCGGGCAGCACGCGCGCGACCTTGCCGAGGTAGATGTTGCCGACCAGCCCACGCTCCAGCGTGCGCTCGAGGTGCAGCTCTTGAATCGCGCCGTTTTCGATGAGGGCGACCCGCGTCTCTTGCGGGGCCCAGTTGATCAGGATGTCGTGCATGGGGCCTCGCCCCGTTGCTGCAATCTACACGCGCAGACCGGCGCGGCGCAGCAACTGGGTTGTCTCGTAGAGGGGCAAACCCATGATACCGGAGTAGCTGCCGGCGATGCGCTCGATCCAGCCGGCCAGCGAGCTCTGGATCGCATACGCGCCGGCCTTGCCGAAGGGCTCGCCGCTGTCGACATACGCCGTGATCACCTCGCGCGGCAGCGGCGCGAACTTCACATGCGAGTCGTTGACCGCCAGCGAGGTGCGGCGGCCATCGAACACCGCCACCGCGGTCAGCACGCGGTGGCTGCGGCCCGACAACGCGGTGAGCGTGGCCACGGCATCGGCCGCGTCGGCCGGCTTGCCGAGGATGCGGCGACCGAGCGCGACGGTGGTGTCGGCACACAGGATGGGCGCCAGCGGCAGGCCGCGGCGCCTCAGCCGCTCGCGCGCCGCTTGCAGCTTGGCGCGCGTGACGCGCTCAACATAAGCGCGCGGCAACTCGCCAGCGCGCGTGGCCTCCAGCGCCTCGGCGTCCTCGTCGGCATCGGCCAGCAACAGCTCGTGCCGCACGCCGATCTGGCCCAGCAGTTGGCGCCGGCGCGGGCTTTGGGAGGCGAGGTAGATGAAGTCGTGGCGGGCCATGGTCATGCTTGCCAGCGCAGGCGCCAGCGGCGGTTGAGCGGTTCGGCGAAGTGCTTCGAGATCAAGGCCGCCAGCAACGCGCTGGTCAGCACGAAGGCCAACAGCAGCGGCGCACGGTGGTCGTGGTGCAGCGATTCGCGGCTGACGAACTGGCGCATCCCCGCCAGCACGATGACGTGGAACAGGTACAGCTCGTAGCTGTGGCGGCCCAGCCAGCGCAGCGGCGTGGTCGCCCACGCCAACGCGTGACGCAGGCTGGCGCCGAACGCGGGCGCAGGCGCGCGCGTGGCCCAGATGAACAGCGCCGCCGACAGCGCCATCGCCGTGAAGCCGAACACCCGGTGCTGGTCGAAGCCGACGAGGTAGACCGCGGCCATCAGGGCCGCTGCCAGCGGCGCCAACACGCGCGCCACCGGCACCGGCAGGGCCCAGCGACGGCACACGAGCGCGCACAGGCAGCCGAAGGCGATCGCGTCGAAACAGGCCGGGTAGGCGTAGAGGTAGGCCACTTCGTTGTCGCTGTGCTGCGCGCGAAAGACCGGCCCCAGCGCGACGAGCAGCAGACAGGCCGCAGCGATCAAGGCCTCGCGCCGCAACAACAGGCACAGCAGCGGGAACACGAGGTAGAACACCTCTTCGACCGACAGCGACCAGTAGACATTCAGGCAGTAGTTGAAGTAGCCCGCGCTCTGCATCAGCTGGTTGTGCCAGAAGGTCAGCACCGAGCCCACCGCCGGCCACCAGAAGCTCGCCGGGCGGGTGGTGTCGCCGTCGCTGTTGTCGAAGAACGGCAGCCCTGCCAGGCCCAGCGGCACGATGACCACGAGCGCCAGCAACAAGGGTGGCAGGATGCGGCCCGAGCGGGCGACATAGAACTGCCGCAGGCTCAGGCGCGACAGCTCGCCATGGCGCGCCAGCAGCCCCGAGGTGATCAAAAAACCCGAGACGACGAAGAACACCGTGACACCATAGTTGCCGCTGCGCACCAGCGCGCCGGTGAAGGGGCGCCCGAAGAGATCGCCGATCGCGCTGTCGGACACGCCGAAGGCCAGCGCGAAGTGCAGCAGCAGCACGAGCGTGATCGCGATGCCGCGCAGGCTGTCGATCGCCAGATCGCGCGGCGGAGCTGGGGCGTTCATTCGCGGTGGTAAGGGTGGCCGATGGCCAGCGACCAGGCGCGGTACAGCGCCTCGGCCAGCAGCACCCGCACAAAGGCGTGCGGCAGGGTCAGGTCGGACAAGCGCAGGCTCTCGTCGGCGGTGGTCTTCAAGGCCGGGTCCAGCCCGTCGGGGCCGCCGATGAAGAAGACCACGTCGCGGCCTTCGCTGCGCCAGGCGTTCATGCGCTCGGCCAGCTGCACCGTGGTCAAACGGGTGCCGCGTTCGTCGAGCAACACGCGGCGCGCGCCCTTGGGCGCGGCGGCCTCCAGGCGCTGCGCCTCGGCCGCCATCAGCTGCGCGGCGGTCTTGCCACCGCTGCGCGGCTCGGCCTTCACCGCCTTCAGCTCCAGCCGCATCTCTGGCGGAAAGCGCTTGGCGAAGTCGTCGTAGGCGGTGTCGGCCCAGGCGGGCTGGCGCTGGCCGACCGCCGCGATCAGCAGGCGCATGGGCGCGGTGGCGGCGGCTTCAGCGCGCCGTGGTCTTGCGCGGCGCGGCCTTCTTGGCCGGCGCTGCGGCCTTCTTCGCCGGTGCCGCCTTCTTCGCCGCGGCCTTCACCGGGGCTGCCTTCACCGGCGCGGCTTTGCGCGCCACCGGCTTCGGCGCCGCGGCCTTGCGGGCCGGGGCCTTCTTGGCGGCGGGCGCCGCAGCCCCCACCTTGCCGCTGCTGACCTTGCGCGCTGGTGCCGGCTTCTTCACCGCCACCGGTGCATCATCCGCGCTCTTGCCGCTCTTGCGCTTGGGCGATGCCTTGCCGAGCGCCGCACGGCCAGCGGCCGACTTCTCGGTCTGCGCCGGCTTGGCCGACTTGGCCGGCGCCTTCTTCGCCGCCGGCTTCTTCTTCACCGGGGCGGGCTCGTCCTCGTCGTCGCTTTCCGACGCCTTGGGCAGCGAGACTTTGTCGTCGGCGAGCTTCAGCTTGACCGGCTTGCCACCCCAGATCTCTTCGAGGCGGTAGTAGTCGCGGATGGCCGGCTGCATGATGTGCGCGACCGCCGCACCGCAGTCGACGATGATCCACTCGCCGTTGTCTTCGCCCTCGGTGCGCAGCACCTGCTGCCCGCTGGACTTGACCGCGTCGCGCACGCTGGCGGCGAGGGCCTTGGTCTGGCGGTTGCTGGTGCCCGAGGCCACGATCACGCGCTCGAACAGCGGCGACAGGTGCTCGGTGTTGAAGACCACGATGTGCTGGGCCTTCACGTCTTCGAGGCCATCGACGATGGCGCGTTGCAGTTTGCGGATGTCCATTCAGTGTCCGGGGGCTGCCCGGTAAAGCTGCTGTTGATCAATATAGCCTGCGACCGCCTCGCCCACCAGCGGGGAAACGGGCTCGCCGGCGGCGGCGCGACGGCGCACTTCGGTGGCCGAGATGTCGATGCGGGGCAAGGGCAGCTCCCGCCAGGCCAGCGGCGCGCCGGCCCAGGCGGCGGGTGGCCGAACGGCCTGGCCCTCGCGCGCAGCCACGGCCAGCGTGGCCAGGAGGGCGATGTCGGCGGCGTCTTTCCAGGTGTCTAGCTGCGCAAACTGGTCGGCCCCGATGACCAGGAACAGCGCCGCGCCGGGTTGCTCGGCCGCGACCTCGCGCACCGTGTCGACCGTGTAGCTGGGCCCTTGGCGCTGCAGTTCGCGGGTGTCGATGACGAAGCCCGGTTCGTCATCGACCAGCCGCCGAAGCATCGCCTCACGCTGCGCTGGGCTGGCCACCAGGCGGCCCGGCTTCTGCCAGGGCTGGCCGGCGGGCTGCCAGCGCAGCTCGTCCAGCGCCAGCGTGTCGCGTGCGACGCGGGCCAGCGCCAGGTGCGCGAGGTGCGGCGGGTCGAAGCTGCCGCCGTACAGGCCGATGCGAAGGGTCACGCAGGGCTCTCGTCGGCCCACTCGCGCGGGCGCAGGAAATCTGAGTACAGCCTGGCTTCAGGTGTACCGGCTTCGGGCTGCCACGCGTAGCGCCAGCGCACGATCGGCGGCATCGACATCAGGATCGCCTCGGTGCGGCCGCCAGACTGCAGGCCGAACAGGGTGCCGCGGTCGAACACCAGGTTGAACTCGACATAACGCCCACGCCGGTAGGCCTGGAAATCGCGCTGCTGCTCGGTGTAGGGCGTGTCGCGCCGGCGCTCGGCGATCGGCACATAGGCATCGAGGAAAGCGTCGCCCACGCTTTGCGTCAGCGCGAAGCTGCGCTCGATGCCCAGCTCGTTGAAGTCGTCGTAGAAGATGCCGCCGACGCCACGCGGCTCGTTGCGGTGCTTCAGGAAGAAGTACTCGTCGCACCAGCGCTTGAAGCGCGGGTGGAACCCGTCGCCGAAGGGCGCGAGCGCGGCGCGGCAGGTGCGGTGGAAGTGCACCGCGTCGGCCTCGACCCCGTAGTAGGGCGTGAGGTCCATGCCGCCACCGAACCAGACCACCGGCTCGGCGTCTTTCGGCGTGGCCGCGAACAGGCGCACGTTCATGTGCACCGTCGGCACATGCGGGTTGCGCGGGTGCAGCACCAGCGACACGCCCATCGCCTCGAAGGGCGCGCCGGCCAGCGCCGGGCGGTGCGCCGTCGCCGACGCCGGCATGGCCTGGCCCTGCACGTGGCTGAAGTTGCAGCCGCCACGCTCGAAGAGATCACCCTCCTCGACCAGGCGCGAGATGCCGTCGCCCTGCAGGCGCTCGCCGGGCGGTCGTGTCCACGCATCGGTCAGGAAAGGCTGGCCATCCAGCGCGGCCAGCGTGCCCACGATGCGCTCTTGCAGCCCGAGGAAGTAGGCGCGTGCAGCAGTGGTGTCGAAGCTCATGCTCATCAACCTTTGAAGACGATCGGTGCGGCCAGTTCGGGGTGCTTGCCGGACGCGTGTTGGTAGGCCTGGGCGATCGCCGCGAGGTCGGCGTCGCGGTCGCCGCTCAGCAGCATGAAGCATTCGACGCCGATGCGCTTGCGTGCATAGTCGAAGAAGGCCAGCCCGAGCGGCACGCCTGTTTGTACCGCCACCTGGTAGAAGCCGCTGCGCCAATGCGGCTGGTACTTGCGGGTGCCTTCGGGGGCCAGCGCGAGCCAGAGAAACTCGTCGCGCTCGCGCGCCTGCTCGAAGCGCTGCGCCATCTCGCCGACGATGCCGCTGGCGTTGAACCGATCGACCGGGATGCCACCGAGCCAGCGCAGCCACGGGCCGAACAAGGGGATGCGGAACAGGCTGTCCTTGCCCCAGAACGCAAAGTGCAGCCCGAGCGACCACTTGGTCAGCACGCCGACGATGAAGTCCCAGTTCGACGTGTGCGGGTAGGCAATGATGATGCCTTGCCGCGCCGGCAGCCCGTCGTACACCAGTTGCCAGCCGGCCAGGCGCAACAGCGCCCGGGCGAGACGGCTGCCGCGGGCGGCCGGCAGCCGGGTCGTGACGATCTGCGGGCTGGCGGTCGAGTGGGCGCTGGGGTCAGCGTTTGATGGCACGGTGGCCGATGTCGGAACGGAAGATCGCGCCGTCGAAGTGGATCGCCTGCAGCACCTCGTAGGCCCGGTGCTGCGCGGCGCGGGCCGAATCACCCAACGCCGTCACGCACAGCACGCGGCCGCCGCTGGTGACCAGGTGCTTGTCTTGCTGCGCCGTGCCGGCGTGAAAGACCATCGCGTCTTCGACACCCGCCGGGTCGGCCGGCAGGCCGCTGATCGCATCGCCCTTGCGCGGGGTCGCCGGGTAGCCGGCAGCAGCCATCACCACGCCGAGCGCGAAGCGGCGGTCCCAGTGCAGTTCGACCTGGTCCAGCGTGCCGTCGGTGGCGTGTATCATCACGTCGACCAGGTCGCTCTTGAGCCGCATCATGATCGGCTGCGTCTCGGGGTCGCCCATGCGGGTGTTGAACTCGAGCGTCTTCGGCTGGCCGTTGGCGTCGATCATCAGCCCGGCGTAGAGAAAGCCGGTGAACGGGATGCCGTCCTTGGCCATGCCGGCGATCGTCGGCAGGATGATCTCGTGCATCGCCCGCGCGTGCACGTTGGGCGTGACCACCGGTGCGGGCGAGTAGGCGCCCATGCCGCCGGTGTTGGGGCCGGTGTCGCCGTCGCCCACGCGCTTGTGGTCCTGGCTCGTGGCCAGCGGCAACACGTTCTTGCCGTCGCACAGCACGATGAAGCTGGCTTCCTCACCCTGCAGAAACTCTTCGATCACGACGCGCGCGCCGCCGGCGTTGTGCACCACGCCGAGCGTGTTGTCTTCGAGCATGAAGCGCACCGCCTCGTGCGCCTCTTCGAGCGTCATCGCGACCACCACGCCCTTGCCGGCCGCCAGGCCGTCGGCCTTGACGACGATCGGCGCGCCCAGCCGGTCGACGTAGGCGTGCGCCTGGGCCGGGTCGCTGAAGGTCTCGTAGGCCGCGGTCGGGATGCCGTGGCGCTTCATGAAGTCCTTCGAGAAGGCCTTCGAGCTTTCGAGCTGCGCCGCCGCCTTGGTCGGGCCGAAGATGCGCAGGCCGCGGGCGCGGAAGATGTCGACCACGCCCTGCGACAGCGGCACCTCGGGGCCGACGACCGTCAAGCCCACCTTCTCGGCCACCGCAAAGTCGGCGAGCTGCGCCGGGTCGGTGATCGCGACGTTGGTCAGCCGCTTGTCCAGCGCGGTGCCGCCATTGCCGGGCGCCACGAAGACATGCTGCACCTTCTCGCTCGCCGCCAGCTTCCAGGCCAGCGCGTGCTCGCGGCCACCGCCGCCGATCACCAGGACGTTCATGCCGGCCTCCGACGAGCCGCCGCCAGGAGGACGAGCGCCCCCTCGGGCGGCTGCGGGCGAAGTTCGCTGGGGGGCATCATGCTTCTTCTATTTCGGCGTTGTGATAGACGTCCTGCACATCGTCGAGGTCTTCGATCACGTCGAGCAGCTTCTGCATCCGAGCGGCGTCTTCGCCGGCCAGTGCGACCGTGTTCTCGGCGCGCATCGTGACTTCGGCGATCTCGGGCTTCAGGCCGGCGGCTTCGAGCGCGTTCTTCACCGCTTCGAAATCGGCCGGCGGCGTCAGCACCTCGATCGCGCCGTCGTCGTCGGCGATCACGTCTTCGGCACCGGCTTCGAGCGCCACTTCCATCACCTTGTCTTCCGAGGTGCCGGGGGCGAAGACCAGTTGGCCGCAGTGCTTGAACTGGAACGCCACCGAGCCCTCGGTGCCGAGGTTGCCGCCGTACTTGCTGAAGGCGTGCCGGACCTCGGCCACCGTGCGCACACGGTTGTCGGTCATGCAGTCAACGATGATCGCCGCGCCGCCGATGCCGTAGCCCTCGTAGCGGATCTCCTCGTAGTTCACGCCTTCGAGGTTGCCGGTGGCCTTGTCGATGTTGCGCTTGACGGTGTCGACCGGCAGGTTGACGGCCTTGGCCTTTTCAATCGCCAGCCGCAGGCGCGGGTTGGCGCTCGGGTCGCCACCACCCAGCCGGGCCGCGACCATGATTTCGCGGATCACGCGGGTCCAGGCCTTGCCGCGCTTTTCGTCTTGGCGGCCCTTGCGGTGCTGGATGTTGGCCCATTTGGAATGACCGGCCATGAGAACTCCTGTGCCGCCACCGCGGGCACAGAACCGGCCGGGCAGCGTTGTCGTCAATCGGGGGAACCCGTCATTTTAGCCGGGCGCCGCGCCGCCATCGGCCCCAGCCCGGCCGCGCCGGCTGACGTTGACGCAAAACAAGGTCTGCGCGCTAATATCCGTCGGGCAGGGTGGCGCCACCAGCGCGGCCCGCGATCCCCTACACACATTGGAGGTAACCCGCATGCGCCAGCTGTCTGTCATCCCCGCCCTGCTGCTTTGCGCAGGCACCCTGCTGTCCGGTTGCGCTGTCGCGCCGGCCGAACCCGAGCCGGCAGTTGCGCAAGCGGACGTTCCCGAGCCCTCGCGCCAGAAGTGCGCCACCACCACCGGCAGCCGCATCGCGCAGACCTGCTCGAACCTGGTCAAGTCGACCAACAACACCGCGGCCGTGCGCGAGATGCAGCGCCACCAGCCGATGGACGGCGGCAAGTAAGCCCCGCCTCGACCACCCGCACCCTGGCGGCTGGCGCACGCGCCGGCCGCCATTTCGTTTTCCCTGAACAAGCTTGACGATTGCGAGCTTCGGGGTCAACGATGTAACCCGTTACCATGAATGTTCAGCGGCGCGCCCTTGGGGGCCGTGCGGCTGGCCATCACCAAAACCATGGAGGTACACCCATGCGTCTGCGACGCGATGCCCTTTCTTTGGCCCTGGCGGCCTGTGCAACCCTGGCGCTGAGCGCTTGCGCCACGCCCGAGCCGGCGCCTGCAGAGGCCGGCACCGCTGCGGCGGCAGCACCCCGCGCGATGGTCTCGGTCGAATGCGAGACCAACACCGGCAGCCGTCTGTCGGCCTCGTGCAAGCGGCCGAAGAAGTTGGCCGACAACGCCGCCACGGCCAACGCCACGGCCGAGACGCCGGCCGAAGTCAGCAAGTAAAAACGGCCGGGTGACTCCGCTAGACTGGGGCGGCTGTGCCTCCTCAGTCCCTTCCGCGAGTCCTCACATGGCCGAACCCATCCTCGTCGCCCAGCATGGCGACACCCAGTGCCACCTGCTGCCCGGCCTGGCCAATCGCCACGGGCTGATCACCGGCGCCACCGGCACCGGCAAGACGATCACGCTGCAGACGCTGGCGGAGAGCTTCTCCAAACTCGGCGTTCCGGTCTTCATGGCCGACGTCAAGGGTGACCTGACCGGCATCACCCAGGCCGGCCGCGTGAGCGACAAGCTCGCCGCCGTGCTGAAAGAGCGTGGCCTGGGCACCCCCGAGCCGTTCGCCTGCCCCGCCACGCTGTGGGACGTGTTCGGCGAGGCCGGCCACCCGGTGCGCGCCACCGTGAGCGACATGGGCCCGCTGCTGCTGGCCCGCATGCTGGCGCTGAACGAGACCCAGAGCGGCGTGCTGAACCTGGTGTTCAAGATCGCCGACGACCATGGGCTGGCGCTGCTCGACCTGAAAGACCTGCGCGCGATGCTGCAGTACGTGGGCGAGAACGGCAGCCAGTTCACCACCGAGTACGGCAACGTCAGCGCCGCCAGCGTCGGCGCGATCCAGCGCGGGCTGCTGCAGATCGAAGAGCAAGGCGGCGACAAGTTCTTCGGCGAGCCGATGCTCAACATCAGCGACTTCATGCAGACGGTGGATGGCAAGGGTGTGGTCAACATCCTGGCCGCCGACAAGCTGATGAACGCGCCGCGTCTGTACGCCACCTTCTTGCTGTGGATGCTGTCGGAGCTGTTCGAGACGCTGCCCGAGGTCGGCGATGTCGAGCAACCCAAGCTGGTGTTCTTCTTCGACGAGGCCCACCTGCTGTTCAAGGACGCCCCGGCGGCGCTGGTCGAGCGCATCGAGCTGGTCGTGCGCCTGGTGCGCAGCAAGGGTGTCGGCGTCTACTTCGTGACCCAGAACCCGCTGGATGTGCCCGACACCGTGCTCGGCCAGCTCGGCAACCGTGTCCAGCATGCGCTGCGCGCTTTCACGCCGCGCGACCAGAAGGCCGTCAAGACAGCCGCCGAAACGATGCGCGCCAACCCCGGGCTGGACATCGCCACCGCGATCACCGAGCTGGCGGTGGGCGAAGCGCTGGTCAGCTTTCTCGACGCCAAAGGCCGGCCCGAGGTCACCCAGCGCGTGTTCGTGTTGCCGCCCGGCAGCCAGATCGGCCCGATCACGCCGGCCCAGCGCCAGGCGCTGCTGCAGGGCTCGCTGGTGGCCGGCGTCTACGAAAAAACCGTCGACCGCGAATCGGCCTACGAAAAGCTCAAGGGCCGCGCGGCGGCGAGCGCCGACAACGCCCAATCGATGGCCGAAGAGGCCGAGCGCGCCACGCGCAGCAGCCCGGCGCCCGCGGGCGGCTCGGCCGGCGGCGCTGCCGCACCCGCCCCGGCCGGTGGCGGCCTCTGGGGCAGCCTGAGCGGCGTGCTGTTCGGCAGCACCGGCCCGCGCGGCGGCCGCCACGAGGGCCTGGCCGAGTCGGCGGCGCGCAGCGCCATGCGCTCGGTGGGCTCGGCCGTCGGCCGCGAGATCGTGCGCGGCGTGCTGGGCTCGATCCTGGGCGGCGGCTCGCGCCGCCGCTGAGCGCTCGCCGGCGCAGGCCCCACGGCCCGCTCAGGCGGCCTGCGCCAGCGTCGGGCGCAGCAGCACGCGCGGCGTGTAGCCGCGCACCTCCAGGTCGTGCTTGTCTTCGGCCACGGCCGCCAGCAGCTCCTTGCGGATCTGGCTTTCGAGCAGCGGGCGGATCAGGCCGCCGACCACCGGCGGCAACGGCAACCGCACGGTGACGGTCACCCGCGTGCCGACGCGGGCCTCGCGGGTCTCGGCACGGAACTCGAAGTGCAACGAGCCGCCCTTGTTGAAGCCCTCGACCGAGGTGTCGGTCATGCTGCCGCCGGCGCCGAACTCACGCTCGAACACGTCGCGCTGCCGAATACCGAGCAGCCGCACCTGCTGCACATAGCGCGCCCGCCGCGGCGACTGGTGCAGCACCTCGAACGTCAGCTTCGGGTGCACGTTGGCGTGGATGTGGTGCTCCAGGTCGGCGAACTGCGCCTTGACGCGCGGCAGGTCGGCGGCGATCCATTCTTCATGCTGGACTTCGGCAAAGCGTGTCATGGGGGTCTCCTCGGGTTGCCGCGCAACGGCCGTGCGGCTTCACGACAACCATACGCAGCCGGCGCCGGCCCGGATTCAGCCCCTGCGGCTCGCGGCGCCGCGCGGGGGTTTGGCGCCCGCCGGCCACCAACCATCGCGCGAGGGCGGACCACCCAGCCCCTCGACGCCGACAATCGCGCCAATGGCTGAACCATCGATGTCTGCGCCGCCCGCACCTGCCTCGCCGCTGCGCGCCTGGGGGTTGCGCTCGCTGCGCCACGTGGGCTACGCGCTGGTGCTGGGCACCGGCGTGGCCGTGTTGCTGATGCTGCTGTTTCGGCGCAATGCCTGGTACACGCTGGTCTACTCGTGGTGCATCTCGATGGGCTGCAGCGTGTCGATCGACGTGCTGCGCCACCTCGCCTCGGCCTGGGTCTACCGGCACGAGCCCCAGGCCAGTGCCCAGGCACAGGCCGACTGGCCGGGCTGGGGCTGGATGTCGGCCTGCCTGGTGCTCGGCACCGTCTCCGGCATGACGCTCGGGACCGAGCTGGGCAACTGGATCATCGGCCAGCAGGGCCACGCCTTCAGCGGCGGGCGCGGCGTGGGCGTCGGCATGCTGCTGATCGCGCTGCTGCCCGGCGTCGGCATCACCTACTACTACCACACCAAGGGTCGGCTGCAGAGCGCGCAGGCGCTGGCCGACACGGCCCAGCGCCTGGCCACCGAGACGCGCCTGAAGCTGCTCGAATCGCAGCTCGAGCCGCACATGCTGTTCAACACGCTGGCCAACCTGCGGGCGCTGATCGCCCTCGACCCCGAGCGGGCCCAGGCCATGCTCGACCGGCTGATCGACTTTCTGCGCGCCACGCTGGGCGCCAGCCGCGCGCCGCTGCACCCGCTGTCGGCCGAGTTCTCGCGGCTGGGCGACTACCTGGCGCTGATGCAGATCCGCATGGGCGACCGGCTGCGCGTCGAGCTGGACCTGCCGTCGGCACTGGCCGGCACACCGGTGCCGCCGCTGCTGCTGCAACCGCTGGTCGAGAACGCGATCAAGCACGGCCTCGAGCCCAAACGTGGCGGCGGGCTGATCCGCGTGCAGGCGGCCGCCGAGGCGGGTGACTTGGTGCTGCGCGTGGCCGACACCGGCATCGGCCCCGCTGCGCCGTCGGCCGACGGCGCGCCCGCGGCCAGCGCCACCGCCGGCACCGGCTTCGGCCTGGCGCAGGTGCGCGAGCGCCTGGCCACGCTGTATGGCGCCAAGGCCTCGCTGTCGCTGCAAGCCGGCCCGCCCGAAGCCGGCGGCACCATCGTCACGCTGCGCTGGCCGCTGGCGGCCAGCGACACCTCATCCACCGGATTGCCATGACCGCTACCTTCGCCGACGACCCGCAGCTGCCCGCCACCGCCCTGATCGCCGAAGACGAGCCGCTGCTCGCGCAGGCGCTGCAAGCCGAGCTGAAGCGCGCCTGGCCCGGCTTGAACATCGTGGCGCTCGCACCGGACGGCGACAGCGCGATCGAGCAGGCGCTGGCGCTGCTGCCCGAGCTGCTGTTCCTGGACATCCGCATGCCCGGCCGCAGCGGCCTGGAGGCGGCGCAGGCGGTGGTCGAAGACTGGCCGGCCGAGCGGCCGCTGCCGCTGGTCGTCTTCATCACGGCCTACGACCAATACGCGCTGCAAGCCTTCGAAGCCTGCGCGGTGGACTACCTGCTCAAACCCGTGCAACCGGCGCGCCTGGCCGCCGCCTGCCAGCGCCTGCGTGGCCTGGTGGCGCATCGCCGGCCCGCAGGTGGCTCACCGAGCCCGGCGTTGGCCGACAGCGAGCAGTTGGTCCACCAGCTGCGCCAATTGCTGGGCGCGCCGGTGGCGGGCAGCGCGCCGCAATTGCTGAGCGTGATCCAGGCGTCCAGCGGCTCGGTGGTGCACATGGTGCCGGTCGAAGACGTGGTCTATTTCGAGGCGGCCGACAAGTACGTGCGGGTGCTCACCGCGACGCACGAGCACCTGATCCGCACCTCGCTGCGCGAGCTGTTGCCGCAGCTCGACCCGCAGCGCTTCTGGCAAGTGCACCGCGGCACCGTGGTGCAGGCGCGCGAGATCGAGCAGGCGCTGCGCGACGAGGCCGGCCGCGTGCAGCTGGTGCTGCGCCACCGGCCCGAGCGGCTGAACGTCAGCCGCATCTACGCACCGCGCTTCAAGGGCATGTGAGGGCGCGGCCGCTCGCGCCCGCCGCCGACCACTCGCGACCGCCGGCAACCGGGCGTCGCATCGCGCTGGTGCGGCGGCACCGGCCGCGCGACGATGCAGTCATCCCCAACGCCACCGAGAGACTGCCATGAACGACTGGACCGCCACCCCCGCCCCTGCAGCCACCACCACCGCCAGCGCCGCGTCGATCGATGCATCGCTGCTGCGCCGGGCGCGTCGGCGCGTGGCGCTGAAGACCGGCTTCTTCATCCACGCGCTGGTCTTCACGCTGGTGAACCTGGGCCTGTTCACGTTGAACCAGGCGATCGGCGGCCGTCCGTGGAGCCACTTTCCGCTCGGCGGCTGGGGCATCGCGCTGGCGATCCACGGCATCGTCACCATCGTCAAGCTGACGGGCGACGGCTGGCGCGATCGTCTGCTGGCCACCGAAGTGGCCCGGCTGCGCAGCCAGGCTTGAAATGACCACGGCGCCGGCCGGCCCTGGCGGGACGGTGCGGCGCCGTGGTCGCGGCCTGGCGGGGCGGCCGGTCAGGAGGCCTTTTCGCCCAGCAGCAGCGGCTTCAGCGAGGTGTCGGCCGGCTTGTCGCCGAGCCAGATCTTCAGCAGCGCGTTGTAGAAGGCCAGATCGGGCAAGGGCTCGGACACCGACTTGCCGTTCAGCGTCATCACCGTGCCGGTGCCCGGCACCCAGTCGGTGACCAGGATGTCACCCTTCTTCAGGCTGCCCTGGGTGGTGAAGATCTCGCCGAACCTGGCCATCTGGTTGATGATCTTGCTCTTCTCGGCCTTGTCGGTGTTCTTGTTGATGCCGCTCATGAAGGCTTCGCCGAAGTCTTCACCGCTGATGTCGCGCAGCATCACCAGCGTGAAGCGGCGCGGCCCATCGACCGCCAGCACATCGGCCGTGGTCTTCTTCTTGTCCGGCAGGTACAGGCCCATCACGTAGACCTTGAAGATCGCTCGCGTGCGCACACCAGCGCCGTTAAGCTTCAGGTCCTTCCCGGCGACCTTGGCGCTGTCGTCGAGCTTGACGCCTTCGACCTCGGCGGCGGCCGCCGGCAAGGCCAGCGCCATCGCGCACAGCAGCCCACCCATCAGGCGGGGGATCGCGGAACTCAGTTTCATGCGGACTCCACAAACAAGGGATGACAAAAGCGAGGGCCGCAGCGCGACGGCACGGCGCTCGTATCAGGGCACAGTGGCCGGCGGCCTGTCAAGGCCGGGAAACAGTTGATAGCGCAACAGGCCTTGGCTGCGCTTGACTGACAACGCGGCCCGCGTGGCGGCGGTTGTCACGCCGGGGGCCGGTGGCGAAGTTTCCGCCGCGTCAGTCGTGCAGCTTGAACAGGCTGACGGTCTGCTCCAACGTCTGCGACTGGCTGCGCAGCGATTCGGCAGCGGCCGCCGCCTGCTCGACCAGCGCGGCGTTCTGCTGGGTCGAGCTGTCCATCTGGTCGATGGTGCGGCTGACCTGCTCGATGCCCTGGCTCTGCTCCTGGCTGGCGGCACTGATCTCGCTCATGATGTCGGTCACGCGGCGCACGCTGGCGACCACCTCGCCCATCGTCGTGCCAGCCTGTGCCACCAGCTGGCTGCCCACCGCCACCTTTTCGACCGAGTCGGTGATCAGCGTGCGGATCTCTTTCGCGGCACCGGCCGAGCGCTGCGCCAGCGAGCGCACTTCGCCCGCCACCACCGCGAAACCACGGCCCTGCTCACCGGCACGCGCGGCCTCGACCGCGGCGTTCAGCGCCAGGATGTTCGTCTGGAAGGCGATGCCATCGATCACGCCGATGATGTCGCCGATCTTCTTGGACGATGCGTCGATCGAGCCCATCGTCTGCACGACCTGCGAGACCACCTCGCCGCCTTGCTTGGCCACCTCGGAGGCCGAGCGCACCAGCTGGTCGGCCTGGCGGGCGTTGTCGGCGTTCTGGCGCACGTTGTTGGTCAGGTCCTTGATCGAATGCGCCGTCTGCTGCAGCGACGCGGCCTGCTGCTCGGTGCGGGTCGACAAGTCCATGTTGCCGCTGGCGATCTCAGCCGACGCCGCGGCGATCGACTCGGTGCCCTGGCGCACGTTGCCGACGATCTGCTGCAGGCATTCGTTCATGTCGACCAGCGCCGACATCAGCTGGCCGGTTTCGTCCTGCGTGCGGACCTCCAGGCGGCTGGTCAGGTCGCCGGCGGCCACGCGCTGCGCGATCGTCACCGCGTGCGTCAGCGGCACCGTGATGCTGCGGGTACACAGGTAGGCCACGCCCAGGCTCAACGCGGCGGCGCCCAGCGCCATGCCCAGGATCAGCAGGCCGGTGCGCTTGGCCTGCGCGGCCGAGGCGACGCGCGCCTCTTCCATCTGGCCGTGCTGGTAGCTGATGAACTTGTCGAGCGCGGCAAAGTACTTCAGCTGCACCGGGCGGATGGCGAAGATGAACTTCACCATCGCATCGTCCTTGTTGTCCTCGGCCACCAGCTGCGAGAAGGCGGCCGACACCGGCTTGAACTTGTCGCGCAGCGCGGCGATCTCCTTCAGGTGTTCCTGGCCGGCCTCGTCGGTGATCAAGGTCTTCAGGCTCTCGAAGGTCGCATCGTTGGCCTTCATCACCTTGTCGATGTTCTCGAGCTCCTTCTTGATCTGGCCGGGCTCGGTCATGATCAGGATGTTGCCCATGTTGCGCGACACCTCGTTCAGCTCGGACTTGATCTGCCCGGCCACCACCGTCTTCTGGTAGCGATCGCCCACCAGCACGCCGATCTCGTCGCTCATCGCGCCGATGCGCATGTAGGCCAGGCCGGCCATGACGCCGAATACGGCGATCACGACGCCAAAGCCAAGTGCCAGCCGCTGGCCGATCTTCAATCGGGTGATGTTGAACATGCGATTTCCGTGGTGTACGCCAGCCCGGAACGGCCAGCCGCCGGCCCCACCGCAAGCGGGTGCCGATCCTTCTCACGAAGATTTTCGGCCGCGGCAACGTTTTCTTGAGCCTGGAAATGCGGGACAAAGCCTCAGCTTCTGTCGGCCCGACACGGCTCGATCACCACGGTTTGCGCGGCAAAAAAACAACGGCCGGTGCGCAGGCACCGGCCGTTGACGGGAAGCGGAGGTTCAGGCGGGGTTCAGCGTGCCGAGGCCACCGGGCCGTAGCCGCCATGCCCCGGGTTGCCGGAGCCCGGCCGCACCGAGTGCCAGTTCTGCACCGGCGGGCCGTGGTGATACCCCGGGCGGAAGACCACCGGCGGGCGGTAGTAGTACGGCCGCGGTGCCGCGTAGTAGACCGGGCGCGGCGCATACACCACCGGCGCCACATACACCGGCGGCGGCGGCGCGTAGACCACAGGCGGCTCCACATAGACCGGGGGCGGCGCATACACGACCGGCGCGGGGTAGTAGCGCGGGGCATGCCCACCGTTGATCACGGTGCCCACATGCACCCCGGGGGCGATCGGCGCGTTGATGCCGACCGACCAGCTCACGCCGCCGGCCTGGGCGGGCACGCTGACGGCCGCAACAGCCAGCGCGGCGGCAAAGGGGGCAGAGAAAGCAAAGCGAAGCAGGCGGGTGAACATGTCAGCTCCTTTCGAGCGGGCGGCCGTGGCGGTCACCCTTTGAGCGAACAACGAAGCGGCGGAACACGCCGTTGACGGCGGGTCGTGGCAAGTTGTAACCCCTCGCGCGCCCGGCCTGCCGACACCCTCGCCGCGCAGGGCTGCCGCACAGGCGGCCCCCTACAATCGATCGCTACTTTTCCCAGCGATCACCCGCTACATGAGCGACCACAAGTCCACCCCCGCCTCCGAGGCAGCCAAGCCGAGCAACTTCCTGCGCGCGATCGTCGAGCGCGACCTGGCGGCGGGCACCTACGACCAGCGGCCCTTCGGTGGCAGCCCGGGTGATGCCGCCCACCATGCGGCGGGCCAGCCCGACCCGGCGCGCGTGCGCCTGCGCTTCCCGCCCGAGCCCAACGGTTACCTGCATGTGGGCCACGCGAAGAGCATCTGCCTGAACTTCGGCCTGGCGCGCGACTTTGGTGGCGTGTGCCACCTGCGCTTCGACGACACCAACCCCGAGAAGGAAGAGCAGGAGTACGTCGACGCGATCGAAGAGATGGTGCACTGGCTGGGCTGGGACTGGAACGCCTTCGGCACGCCCCACCTCTATTTCGCCAGCAACTATTTCGACTTCATGTACCGCGCGGCCGAGCACCTGATCGAGCGCGGCCTGGCCTATGTCGACGAGCAGACGGCCGACGAGATGCGCGCCAACCGGGGCGACTTCACCACCCCCGGCACCGACAGCCCGTTCCGCGGCCGCACGCCACAAGAGAACCTGGCGCGCTTTCGCGAAATGCGCGATGGCCAGCATGCCGACGGCGCGATGGTGCTGCGCGCGAAGATCGACATGGCCTCGCCCAACATCAACCTGCGCGATCCGGCCATCTACCGCATCCGCCGCGCGACCCACCACAACACCGGCGACAAATGGTGCATCTACCCGATGTACACCTACGCCCACCCGATCGAAGACGCGCTGGAGCGCATCACCCACTCGATCTGCACGCTCGAGTTCGAAGACCAGCGGCCGTTCTACGACTGGCTGCTGGAGCGCCTGGCCGAAGGTGGCCTGCTCTCGCACCCGCTGCCCAAGCAGTACGAGTTCGGCCGGCTCAATCTCAGCTACGTGATCACCAGCAAGCGCAAGCTGAAGCAGCTGGTCGACGAGAAGCATGTCGAAGGCTGGGACGACCCGCGCATGCCCACGCTGGCCGGCATGCGCCGGCGCGGCTACACGCCCGCGGCGATCCGCAAGATGGCCGACGACTCGGGTGCCAGCAAGACCAACATCTGGCTCGACTACTCGGTGCTCGACATCGCGCAGCGCGACGACCTCGACCCGCAGGTGGCCCGCGCGATGGCGGTGATCGACCCGCTGCCGCTGAAGCTGACCAACTACGCCGACGTGTTCGGCAGCGGCCACGAGCCCTGCCACGCGCCGGTGCACCCGCACCACCCCGAGATGGGCCAGCGCCAGTTCAGCCTCGGCCCGGCGCTGTGGATCGAGCGTGACGACTTTGCCGAAGTGCCGCCCAAGGGCTTCTTCCGCCTGTTCCCCGGCAACAAGGTGCGGCTGAAGTACGGCGTGGTCGTCGAGTGCACGGGCTGCGAGAAAGATGCCAACGGCCACATCACCGCCGTGACCGCCACCATCGTGCCCGACACCAAGAGCGGCACGCCGGGCGCCGATGCGATCAAGGTCAAGGGGGTGATCACCTGGGTCGGCGCGCACGACGCGGTGGCCACCGAGCTGCGCCTGTTCGACCGCCTGTTCACCGAGGCCCAGCCCGATGCCGGCGGCCGCGACTACCTCACCGTGCTGAACCCGGCCAGCAAGCGGGTGGTGCAGGGCTATGTCGAGCCTTCACTCGCCGGCGCACCGGCCGAGACCCGTGTGCAGTTCGAGCGCCACGGCTACTTCATCACCGACCGCGTCGACCACCGCGCCGATGCGCCGGTGTTCAACCGCATCACCGGGTTGAAGGACAGCTGGGGCAAGTAGAACGGGGAAATGCACTCTCCTTGATCTGCGTCAAACATCGATTTGGTTCCCTTGGCGCAGGGCGGAAACAGCAGGAGATGGCGATCGTTGATCGGTGAAAGGTGATGGGGAAGTCGGCCGCAAGATGCACGCTTGCGCTGCGGTGCCGACTATTCCAACCATTTCATCGAGGGGGTGCGCCATGCGCAACAACCAACCGGTCACACAGAGGGAGTTCGACTTCCCCGCCGACACGACCTTGATGTCGAGCACCGACACCAGCGGCCGCATCACCTACGCCAACGAGGCCTTCGTCGCGATCAGCGGCTACGAGGCCGCCGAGCTCCTGGGCCAGCCGCACAACCTGGTCCGCCACCCGGACATGCCGGCCGAGGCCTTCGCCGACATGTGGGCCACCCTGCAGGGCGGCGAATCGTGGACGGCGCTGGTCAAGAACCGCCGCAAGAACGGCGACCACTACTGGGTGCGCGCCAACGCCACGCCGGTCACCCGCGACGGTCGCACGGTGGGCTACCTGTCCGTGCGCACCCAGCCGGGCCGCGACGAGGTGGCCCGTGCCGAAGCCTTGTATGCCGCCCTGCGTGGCGGCCAGGCCGGGCCGCTGCGCTTGTTCAAGGGTGCCGTGGTGTCGCGCCGCGCGTGGTCGATCCCCACGCTGGCCAAGACCATGCCGGTGCGCTGGCGCGTGCGGCTACCACTGCTGGGTGTGGCCTGCACGGCGGTCGCTGCGGCGGCCGCCTCGGGCCTGGCCGCCGCACCGCTGCTCGGCATGGCTGGCGCCACGCTGGCCGGCACCGGGCTGGCGCTGTGGGCGCTGCAACACCAGGTCGTGGCGCCGATCGAGGCGTTGCGCACCCATGCGCAGCGGGTGGCCAACGGCGAAACCAACGAGCTGCACAACGACCGCGTCGACGAGATCGGCATGGCCCAGCGTGCGGTGAACCAGCTCGGCCTGATGTTTCGCTGGATCATCGCCGACGTGGCGCGGCAGGTGGTCACCTTCCAGGCGGCCAGCGGCGAGATCGCCCAAGGCAACGACGACCTCAGTGCACGCACCGAGCAGTCGGCGGCCAGCCTGCAGCAGACGGCATCGTCGATGGAGCAGATGAGCGCCACCGTGCGCCACAACGCCGACACCTCCCGGCAGGCGGCGGAGATGGCCTTGCAGGCCAGCAGCGCGGCAGAACAGGGGTCGGCCTCGGTGGCGAAGGTGCGCGAGGCGATGCAGGGCATTGCCGACTCCAGCCACCGGATCGCCGACATCCTCGGCGTGATCGACGGCATTGCGTTCCAGACCAATCTCCTGGCGCTGAACGCCGCGGTCGAGGCGGCGCGGGCGGGCGAGCAGGGCCGCGGCTTTGCCGTCGTCGCGGGTGAAGTGCGGGCGCTGGCCCAACGCAGCGCGGGCGCGGCTCGCGAAATCAAGTCGCTGATCGCCGAGAGCGCCGAGCGCGTCGACACCGGCGGCCACGATGTGGCCCAGGCCAACGCCGCGATGGACGGCATTGTTCGGCAGATCGCCCGGGTGAACGAGCTGCTGGCAGACATCAGCACGGCCACCACCCAGCAGTCCACCGGCATCGGTCAGGTGAACCAGGCGATCAGCCAGCTGGACCAATCGACCCAACAGAATGCCGCACTGGTCGAGCAATCTGCGGCGGCAGCACAAAGCCTGCGTGAGCAGGCGCAGCGGCTGGTGGGGGCGGTCTCGGTGTTTGGCGCCGGCTGATCCGGCCGGGGCTCGACGGGCTTTTCAGGCCCACAACCGGTAGGCCCAGAACGACTCGTTCTCGGCGATCAGGCGGTACAGCTCGGCCGGGCTGAAGCCGGTCACGCGCCGGGTCTCGCGGCACAGGTGCGACTGGTCGGCGTAGCCGCCGCTCGCGGCCACCGCCGCCCAGTCCGGCGGCCCCGAAGCGGCCACGTCGAGAAACGCCTGTTCGGCGCGCGCAATGCCACGCAGCTCGCGCATCGACTGGCCGGCCCACTGCTTGATGCGCCGCTCCATCTGGCGCAGGCTGCGTCCCGGGTGCGAGGTGGCCGCCCGCAGCGCCAGGCCCTGGGCCCAATCGGCGTAGCGGTGGCCCGCCAGCGCCACGTGCGGCCGCGCCGCCTGCCAGCGCGGGTCAAGAAAGTCCTCGATCAGGCGGATGCGGGTGTCGTCGTCCGCCGCGGCCTGCACCGCCTCGCACATTGCGATCCAGTCCGGCGGCAGCACCCGGGCCGCATCGTCGAACCGGTCGACCCAGTGGTCGGCTTCGAGCCCCACCAGGTGGTGCATCGCGTCGGGCAACAGCAGCAGCATCATGCCGTGCGTGGGGCCCGGGTTGCGCCACAGCGTGGGCCCGCGGTAAGGGCCGCCGAACACGAATCGCCCCGGCATGCGCACCACCGGCCCGTGCGGATCGCCGAACGGCAGCATCTCGGCCTCGCCCTCGAACCACCAGCTCAGCGTGCACAGCGGCGAGGCGGGAAAGTAGCTCAGGCGCTGGCTGTCGCTGAGCGCGGCAGCGCGGGTGTCACGCCCCATCACCCCGCGCACGCAGGCACTGAGCGACACGCGCGGCAGCCACAGGCGGTTGACGGCGGCCGACAAGGTCGGCGCTGCGGTATCGACAGGCATGCCGGCCAGTGTAGAGGCCCGCCGCCTCGGGAGCCGCCGTGCCCCCACGGTGTCGACATCGTTCAAGACGAGCCGCCACGCCAAGGTTCACACTGCCCCGCATGGACCTTGCCACGACGACCCCCGAAACGCCCCCGACGACCACTGCCCGCCCCGCCGGCGCCCGACCGCCGGGCCCGCAGCGCCGCTGGTGGGGCCTGCCGCTGTTGCGCGAGATGAAGGCCGACTACCTGGGCTTCACCGCCGGCCTGCACCGCGCGCATGGCGACATCAGCCACATGCACATCGGCGCCGAGCACGCCTACGACCTGTTCACGCCCGAGCTGGCGCGCGAAGCGCTGGTCGACCATGCCGACGCGCTGGTGCGCTGGCAGCGGGGCATCGAGATCTTCGAGCAGGTGTTCGGCCAGAGCGTGCTGGTGACCGAGGGCGCCACCTGGCAGCGCCAGCGCCGCATGCTGCAGCCCGCGTTTTCGCCCAAGCGCGTGGCCGGCTACGCGGCGCTGATGCGCGATGCCGCGCTCGACGCGCTGGACCACGCGGTCCCCGCCGGGCAGGCCCAGGGCCTGGTCGAGATGGACGCGCTGTGGACCAAGGTCGCGATGGACGTGATCATGCGCACGCTGTTCACCAGCCGTGCCTCACGCGACGCCCGCGACGCGGCCGAGGCGACGCAGGTGCTGTCGGAGGCCGCAATGCGCGAGATGTTCTGGCCGATGACCCTGCCCGACTGGCTGCCGCTGCCGGGCAAGGCGAAGAAGCGTCGCGCCTTGAAGGCGCTGCGCGGCCTGGTGGGGCGGCACATCGCCGAGCGGCGCGCCGAAGCGGCCGACACACCGTGCGACGACCTGCTGGCGCACCTGCTGGCGCTGCGCGACGAAGGCACCGGCGCCGCCCTGTCAGACCAGGAGGTGTTCGATCAGTGCATGGTCAGCTTCCAGGCCGGGCACGAAACCTCGGCCACGGCGCTGTTGTGGTGGAGCCGGCTGATGGCCGAGCACCCCGAGGTGGCCCGCCGTGCGCAGCAGGAGGTCGACGCCGCACTGGGCTCGCGCGAACCGGGCGCCGAGGACCTGCCCGCGCTGCCCTGGCTGACCGCCACGTTGAAGGAGGCGATGCGCCTGTACCCGCCGATCGCCGCGTTGATGTCACGCCGCACGACGCGCGAGATCACGCTCGGTGGCTGGGTCATCCCGCCCGGGGCGATGCTGCGCATCACGCCGTGGGTGCTGCAGCGCGACGCCCGGTCGTTCAGCGAGCCCGACCGCTTCATGCCCGAACGCTTCATGCCCGACGCGCCCCCGCCGCCGCGCGGCGCGTGGATGCCCTTCGGCAGCGGGCCGCGGGTGTGCATCGGCCAGCACTTTGCGATGCTGGAGATGACGCTGGTGGCCGCCCTGCTGCTGCAGCGCTACACACTGGCCTTGCCGCCGGGCGCCGGCCAGGCCGAGCCGGTGATGAACGTGACACTGCGCCCGCGCGGCGGCGTGCGGCTGCTGCTGCAGCGGCGCACGCCCCGGCCGCAGGGATGAGTCAGCTCGCTGGGCCCGCCATCACCTTGCCGGTGCCGACAGGCCGCTCGCCCACGCTTTGGCGCGGCGCGATGCGCGTGTCCAGCGGCGCCGGGCGGTAGCCGGGCTCGAAACGGCAGCCGGCGCCAAAGCGCGCCTCCAGCGCAGGGCAGGCGGCGGCGATGCCGGCCGGGGTGGGCTTGTCGCCCTGGTCGACCCAGCGCAGCAGCGCCTGCATCAGCGTGGCGTAGGCCGCATCGCTGAGGTAGCTGTGCTCGCGGTCGCGGGTGAAGGTCTGCACCAGCCGATCGGCGCGGCCGGCGCGGGCCACCGTGCGCGCGAACTCGTTGTCGAGCTCGACGAACGCGGTTGCGTCGTCGATGCCGTGCACGCTCAGCATCGGCAGGTCGATGCGGCCGGTCGGGTCGGTGTCGGCACTGAAGCGGGCGATCGCCGCGGCATCGGCGGTGTAGCGCAACACCTGAGCGTTCAGTGCGTCATCGTCGGCCGAGCCGGTGTAGCGCACGCGCAGGTTGCCAAATGCCGGCGCCCCACCGGTGCGGCGCTGCGCGATGTCTTGAAAGTGCCAGGTGGCCCACGCCAGGTGCGGCAGGATCGCTGTTTCGGGGATGCGGATCGTGCGGGTGATCGTCTGCACTTTCTGCTGCTGCTCGGCGCTGCGTTGCCCGGCGGGCTTGTTCAAGCCCAGGCAGTCGTTGACACGCTGGGTCAGCTGCGCGCGCGTCAGCGTCGAGCCCTCGGGCAGGCCCTGCCACAGCGGGTAAGGCGGCTCGTCGGGCTTCGGGTGGTTGTGGCACAGCGCCTGGTAGACCACGCGCAGGTCGAGCCGAAAATCGTACGAACGCGACCCACCGCCGAGCACGCCACTGGTGAGCAGCACCGCGTCGTAGGCCGGCCGCTGGCCCGGCACCAGGCGGCCGTAGACCTCGGCCGTGCGCGCCGCCACGCTGGCGCCCCACGACTGGCCGTGCAGCACCGTGCGGCGCGGCTGCTGCACATGGTCGACGAAGATGCGGCGCACACGCTCGGTGTCTTCGGCGGCCGACAACACCGCCACGCCACCTTGGTGAAAGCTCGAGCCAACCCACGCATAACCGGCCCGCACCATCACCGACCAGCGCTGCAGGTCTTCGACCACCCGCTCGACCTTGGGCTCGCCGAGTGCGGGGCCGCCGTGCGCATGCACCACCAGGTCGCCCTGCCCACCCTGCCAATCGGCGGGGATCGCGATGCGGTAGAAGGCGCCGGCGCTGTCGCGGCCACCGAGGCAGCGTGTGCCGGCAGGCAGGCCGCTGGGGCAGTCGACCGGTTGCGGCGCGGCCTCGGTGGGCCAGGCGGTGGCCACCGCCGGCGCGCTGGGCGCTGTCGTGCCGGCACAGCCCGCCAGAGCGGCCAGCGCAGCGGCGGTCAGCCATCGGGGTGAACAGGTCATGGTCGATCGGGGCATGGGTCTCTCCGGCCGGCACACGCGGCCGTGCCATGATCAAGGCCCGTTCTGCTCGCCACATCCGTAGTCGCCACAGCGGCCCGAGCCCCACGCGACACGGCCCCCACCGATGCGATTGCCCGACATCACGCGCCGCGACTTTCTCAATGGCGTGGCGCTGGCCACGGCGCCGTTCGGCGCCGCGGCGGCGACCGACCCCCACACTGGCCACACCGACCCGATCGCGCTGCGCAGCGGGCTGCAGGGCCAGACCGACACGGCCAACGCGACGGCCCATGCCTGGCGCGACGACCCTGCGCGTTTTCGCGACGCGGCCGCCGAGGTCGACCCCGAGATCGAAGACCTGGTCGTCGTCGGTGCCGGCTTGAGTGGCCTGGCCGGCGCGCACCTGTTTCGCCAGCATGCCGGCCGGCCGGTGCGCATGCTGCTGCTCGACGCGCTCGACGAGGTCGGTGGCCACGCGCGGCGCAACGAGTTCGTCTCGCGTTCTGGCGTCAAGCTGATCGGTTATGGCGGCTCGCAGTCGCTCGATTCGCCGAGCCTGTTTTCACCCGCCGCCGCGGGGCTGCTGAAAGACCTGGGCATCGAGCTCGATCGCTTCAAGACCGAGTTCTTCGACAAGGGCTGGTCCGAGCGCCAAGGCCTGACCCAGCACGGCCTGTTCTTCGGCCGCGAGGCCTGGGGCGAGGATCGGCTGGTGCGCCACGGCAAGGACGAGGCCGTGGCCGACTGGCTGGCGCGCACGCCGATGACACCGGCCGCGCAGGCCGGCCTGGCGGCGCTGCTCGGTGCGCCGCGCAACGTGTTGCCGCAGCTGAAGACGCCAGCCGCGCGCCGCGGCGCGTTGGCGGGCATGACCTACCGCGACTTCCTGCTTCAACGCTGGAAGGTCGACGCGGCGGTGCTGCGCTTCTTCCAAGGCGAGACGCAGGGCTACTTCGGTGTGGGCATCGACGCGACAACCGCCTTGGACGCGTGGGCCGCCGGCCTGCCCGGCTTCGAGGGGCTCGCGTTGGGCGAAGGCCTCGACGCGCGCATGTCGCCCAGCGGCCGCCAGCTGATGGCCAGCCAGGACGAATACATCTACCACTTCCCCGACGGCAACGCCGGTGTCGCGCGGGCGCTGGTGCGCTCGCTGATCCCGTCGGCACTGCCCGGCCAGGGCATGGAGGCGCTGGTCGATGCGACGCTGGACCGCACGCGGCTCGACGCGCCGGACGAGGCGGTGCGCATCCGCCTGGGCGCCACGGTGATCGGCCTGCGCCACCTGGGCCCGCCGGCACAGGCCGAGCGGGTCGAGCTGCGCTATGTCGACGCCACCGGCCGCGTGCGCGTGGTGCGCGCGCGCCAGGTGCTGCTGGCCTGCTGGCACCGCGTGATCGCACGCCTGACGGACGAGCTGCCGAAGGCCCAGGTCGACGCGCTGAACGACCAGGTCAAGACGCCGCTGCTCTACACCACGGTGCTGCTGAACAACTGGCGCGCCTGGCAGCAAGCGGGCCTGCACGGCTTCAACATCGTCGACGGCTTCTGGGGCGACGTGGCGCTGGACTTCCCGGTCAGCATGGGCACGCAGCGCTACCCGCAATCGCCCGACGAGCCGATCCTGCTGCACCTGAGCAAGGTGGTGGTGCCGGGCAATGGCGCGCCGGCCCGGGCCCAGGCGTCACAGGGCCGCGCAATGCTGCTGGGCTGGCGCTTCGATTTCCTCGAACAGCAGGTGCGCACGCTGCTGCAGGGCGCCCTGGGCGAATTCGGTTTCGACGCGGCCCGCGACATCGAGGCGATCACCGTCAACCGCTGGGCCCACGGTTACGCCTACGAATACATGCGCCCCTGGGACCGCTACTGGCCGCAAGGCCCACTGCCCTGCGAGCGCGCCCGCCGCGGCTGGGGCCGGGTGGCGATTGCCAATGCCGACGCCGGCGCCTACGCTTATGCCCACAGCGCCTTCGACCAGGCCACCCGCGCGGTGCAAGAGCTGCTGCCGCAGGCCCACCTGCCGGCGTGGAACCGCGTGCCCGGGCCGGACCCGAAGCGCATCGGGCTGGCTTGAAGCCGGGCCATTCGTGACCGCCAGGGCGGCGAGTGATTTCGCGGCCAAGAAAAAGAAAGGGCCACCGAAGTGGCCCTTGTCGTTGGCGCGAGCGCCGTGGTGATCAGCGCTGGGCCAGCGGCTTCACGTCGCGCGGGGCGGCGCCAACGTAAAGCTGGCGCGGGCGGCCGATCTTGTACTCGGGGTCGCCGATCATCTCGTTGAGTTGCGCGATCCAGCCGACCGTGCGGGCCAGCGCGAAGATCGCGGTGAACAGCGGCACCGGGATGCCGATCGCGCGCTGCACGATGCCCGAGTAGAAGTCGACGTTCGGGTAGAGCTTGCGGGCGACGAAGTATTCGTCTTCCAGCGCGATCTTCTCGAGCTCCATCGCCAGCTTGAACAGCGGGTCGTTCTGCAGGCCCAGCGCTTCCAGCACCTCGTGGCAGGTCTCGCGCATCAGCTTGGCGCGCGGGTCGTAGTTCTTGTAGACCCGGTGGCCGAAGCCCATCAGCTTGACGTTGGAGTTCTTGTCCTTCACCTGCTTGATGAACTCGCCGACCTTCTCGACGCCGCCGTTGCGCTGGATCTCCTCCAGCATGTTCAGCGCCGCCTCGTTGGCGCCGCCGTGCGCCGGGCCCCACAGGCAGGCCACGCCGGCCGCGATGGCCGCGAACGGGTTGGTGCCCGACGAGCCGCACAGGCGCACGGTCGAGGTCGAGGCGTTCTGCTCGTGGTCGGCGTGCAGCGTGAAGATGCGGTCCATCGCCCGCACCAGCACGTCGTTCGGCTTGTACTCCTCGCACGGCGTGGCGAACATCATGCGCATGAAGTTGCCGGCGTAGGTCAGGTCGTTCTTCGGGTAGATGTACGGCTGGCCGATGGTGTACTTGTAGGCCATCGCCACCAGCGTCGGCATCTTCGCGATCAGGCGGATCGCGGCGATCTCGCGGTGCTCGGGGTTATTGATGTCGGTGCTGTCGTGATAGAAGGCCGACAGCGCGCCGACCAGGCCGGTCATCACCGCCATCGGGTGCGCGTCGCGGCGGAAGCCGCGCAGGAAGAACTGCATCTGCTCGTTGACCATCGTGTGGTTGGTCACGCGGGCGGTGAAGTCTTCTTTCTGCGTCGCGTTCGGCAGGTCTCCGTACAGCAGCAGGTAGCAGGTTTCGAGGAAGTCGCAGTTCACCGCGAGCTGCTCGATCGGGTAGCCGCGGTACAGCAGTTCACCCTTGTCGCCATCGATGTAGGTGATGGTCGAGTTGCACGACGCGGTGGACAGGAAGCCCGGGTCGTAGGTGAACTTGCCGGTCTGGCCGTAGAGCTTGCGGATGTCGATCACGTCGGGCCCGATCGAGCCCTTGTAGATCGGCAGGTCCATGCTGGGGCTGCCGTCAGAGAACGACAGGGTGGCTTTCACGTCGGACGGGGTCATCGTCGGTTCCTTTCGAGCAAATTCTTCTACAGCGGCGCTGGCGCTCCCCGACTTTCAGCCGGGTTCCCGCATCAAGGCCAGCACTTCTTTCACATCAGGACGGTCCAGCTCGCCTTCGGGTTCTTTGCGCGCGAGCAGCAGATCCAGCAAATCGTTGTCTGACAGGTCCATCAGGCTTTGCAGGCCCTGGACCTGGTCGAGCGTCAGGCCGGCTTCGTGGCGGCGGAAGAAACGTTCGACGAACAGATCGTTCTCGAGCAAGCCGCGCCGGCAGCGCCACTTGAGGCGACCCAGGTCGGCGCTGGACAACACGGCTTGCATCGCATCAGCGGGTGGCGGCGGTCAGACCGCGCGACGCACCATGAGTTCTTTGATCTTGCCGATCGCCTTCGTCGGGTTCAGCCCCTTCGGGCAGACGTCGACGCAGTTCATGATCGTGTGGCAGCGGAACAGGCGGTACGGGTCTTCCAGGTTGTCCAAGCGGGCACTGGTGGCTTCGTCGCGGCTGTCGGCGATGAAGCGGTAGGCCTGCAGCAGGCCGGCCGGGCCGACGAACTTGTCGGGGTTCCACCAGAAGCTCGGGCAGCTGGTCGAGCAGCTCGCGCACAGGATGCACTCGTACAGCCCGTCGAGCTCTTCGCGCTCCTCGGGCGACTGCAGGCGCTCTTTCTCGGGCGGCGGCGTGTCGTTGACGAGGTAGGGCTTGATCGAGTGGTACTGCTGGAAGAACTGCGTCATGTCGACGATCAGGTCGCGCACCACCGGCAGGCCCGGTAGCGGGCGCAGCACGATCTTGCCCGGCAGCGTGCGCATGTTGGTCAGGCACGCGAGGCCGTTCTTGCCGTTGATGTTCATTGCATCCGAGCCGCACACGCCTTCGCGGCACGAACGGCGGTAAGACAGCGTCGGGTCGACGGCCTTGAGCTTGATCAGCGCGTCCAGCAGCATGCGCTCATGCCCATCGAGCTCGATCTCGATGGTCTGCATGTAGGGCTTGGCGTCTTTGTCCGGGTCGTACCGATAAATCTCGAAAGTACGCTTTTCCATGATTCTTGGTTCTCTGCTGGAGGCTTAGAAGGTACGGACCTTGGGCGGCACGGATTCGACCGTCAGCGGCTGCAACTTGACCGGCTTGTAGTCCAGGCGGTTGCCTTCCGAGTACCACAGCGAGTGCTTCATCCAGTTCGCGTCGTCGCGGTTGGGGTAGTCGTTGTGGGCGTGGGCGCCGCGGCTTTCGGGGCGGGCGGCGGCCGAGATCATCGTGGCCTGGGCGGCCTCGATCAGGTTCTCGACCTCCAGCGCCTCGATGCGCGCGGTGTTGAAGACCTTCGAGCTGTCCTTCAGGCCGATGGCCTTGACGCGCTCGGCGACCTGCTTGATCTTGGCCACGCCCTCGTCCATGACGGCCTGGGTGCGGAACACGCCGGCATGCTTTTGCATCGTCGCGCGGATGTCACCGGCCACGTCCTGCGCGTATTCGCCGTTCTTGTTGCCGTCGAGCCGGGCCAGGCGGGCCAGCGTGCGGTCGGCCGCATCGGCGGGCAGCGGCTTGTGGCTCTTGGTCTTCAGCGCGGTCTCGACGATGTGGTTGCCGGCCGCACGGCCGAACACCACCAGGTCGAGCAGCGAGTTGGTGCCCAGGCGGTTGGCGCCGTGCACGCTGACGCAGGAGCATTCGCCCACCGCATACAGGCCGTTGATGATGTCGTTCGGGTTGCCGTTCTTCGGCACCACCACCTGGCCGTGGATGTTGGTCGGGATGCCGCCCATCTGGTAGTGGATGGTCGGCACCACCGGGATCGGCTCTTTGGTGATGTCGACGTTGGCGAAGTTGTGCCCGATCTCGAACACCGAAGGCAGCCGCTTCATGATGGTCTCGGCGCCCAGGTGGGTCATGTCGAGCAGCACGTAGTCCTTGTTGGGACCGCAGCCGCGACCTTCCTTGATCTCCTGGTCCATCGAGCGCGAGACGAAGTCGCGCGGCGCCAGGTCTTTCAGCGTCGGGGCGTAGCGCTCCATGAAGCGCTCGCCGTTGCTGTTGCGCAGGATCGCGCCTTCGCCGCGGCAGCCTTCGGTCAGCAGCACGCCCGCGCCGGCCACGCCGGTCGGGTGGAACTGCCAGAACTCCATGTCTTCGAGCGGGATGCCGGCGCGCGCCGCCATGCCCAGCCCGTCGCCGGTGTTGATGAAGGCGTTGGTCGACGCGGCGTAGATGCGGCCCGCGCCGCCGGTGGCCATCAGCACCGTCTTGGCTTCGAGGATGTGCAGGTCGCCGGTTTCCATCTCCAGCGCGGTCACGCCGACACAGTCGCCTTCGGCGTCGCGGATCAGGTCCAGCGCCATCCACTCGACGAAGAAGTTGGTGCGGGCCTTGACGTTCTGCTGGTACAGCGTGTGCAGCAGCGCGTGGCCGGTGCGGTCTGCTGCCGCGCAGGCGCGCTGCACCGGCTTCTCGCCGTAGTTGGCGGTGTGGCCGCCGAACGGGCGCTGGTAGATCGTGCCGTCGGGGTTGCGGTCGAACGGCATGCCGAAGTGCTCGAGCTCGTAGACGACCTTCGGCGCTTCGCGGCACATGAACTCGATCGCGTCCTGGTCACCCAGCCAGTCCGAGCCCTTGACGGTGTCGAAGAAGTGGTAGTGCCAGTTGTCTTCGCTCATGTTGCCGAGCGAGGCGCCGATGCCGCCTTGCGCGGCCACGGTGTGCGAGCGGGTCGGGAAGACCTTGGACAGCACGGCCACGTTCAGGCCGGCCAGCGACAGTTGCAGCGACGCGCGCATGCCCGAGCCGCCGGCCCCGACGATGACCACATCGAACTTGCGTTTGGAAATCGAGGCGGCCACGTTCACAGTCTCCACAACACTTGAATCGCCCAGCCGGCACAGCCGACCAGCCACACGATGGTGAACACCTGCAGCGCGAGCTTCAGGCCCACCGGCTTGATGTAGTCCATCCAGATGTCGCGCATGCCGACCCACGCGTGGTACAGCAGCGAGACGATGACGACGAAGGTGAAGACCTTCATCCACTGGCGGGAAAAGATGCCCGCCCATTTCTCGTAGCCCATCGGGCCACCGATCAGGATCTGCAGCAGCAGAACGACCGTGAACAGCGCCATCAGGACGGCGGTGACGCGTTGCGCCAGCCAGTCGCGAAAGCCGTAGTGCGCGCCGACGACCAGGCGCTTGGAACCGTGGTTGATTGCCATGAGTGAATTCCTTCGCGGCCGGGTCAGAACAGGCCGAACAGCTTGGCGCCGAGCAGCACGGTCAGCGTCAGGCTGATGGCCAGCGTGGCGATCGCCGACGACTTGCCCTGCTCCTTCGAGACGCTGTGGGTCATGTCCATCCACAGATGGCGCACGCCAGCGACGAAGTGGTGCAAATAGCTCCAGATCAAGCCCAGCGTCACCAGCTTGACGAACCAGCCGGGCAGGAAGCCCAGGCCGGCCAGGTAGGCGCTGCGGAACGATTCGTACGAAATCTCCGAGGTGACGCTGACATCGAACAGCCAGATCACGAATGGCATCAGCAGGAACAGCACGAAGCCGCTGATGCGATGCAGGATCGAGACGATGCCGGCAGCGGGCAGCCGGTAGTTCGGGAGATCCGTCAACGCGTTGATGTTGCGGAATTCCGGGCGCTTGGCCGACGAGGGGGGCGGCGTTCCGGGCAGCGTATTGGCCATGTCGGGGTCCTTGTGTGACGCTCTTGTCGTTCGAGAAGAAGTCCGGCTCCGTTGCGATCTTGCAGCGCGTAATCGCAGTGAAACCGATCGATTCTATTGCAGCGCAGCAAGCTTTCGCCTGCCTTGCCAGAGGGTGCCCGACCCGCCGGCCTGGACACTTATGCGGCACTAATGCAGCGTTAACTCAGCTCGTTGCGGTAGTAGTGCGAAGTGGTGTTGTACAGGCCGCGGCGCAATTCGACCGGCTGGTCGCCATAGGTGCGCGACAGCCGCTCGACGCTCAGCAGCGGTGCCCCGGGCGCCACCTGCAGCAGCTCGGCGGTCGCCTCGTCGGCGGCCACCGCGCGGATCTTTTCTTCGGCGCGGATCATGCGCACGCCAAATTCGGTCTCGAACAGGCCATACATCGGGCCGGCGTACTGCGCCAGGCGCTCGGCGGTCAGGCCCTTGAACATCTGCGCCGGCAGCCAGATCTCGTCCAGCACCACCGGGCGCTCGTTGCGCCACAGCGTGCGCCGCACCAGCAGCGCCGGCTCACCCGCCTTCAGGCCCAGCGCGCGCGCCACCTCGGCCGGCGCACGCATGCGGCGGCAATCGAGGAAGTGGCGGGCCATGCCGGTGGTCGGCCCCTCGTCGGGCGCCAGGCGCAGGAAGCGGTACTGGATCTGCTCTTCGGCGTGCGTGGCGACGAACGTGCCCTTGCCTTGCTTGCGCACCAGCAGGTTCTCGGTCGCCAGCTCGTCGATCGCCTTGCGCACCGTGCCCTGGCTGACCCGAAAGCGCCCGGCCAGCTCGAGCTCGCTCGGGATCGCCTCGCCCGGCTTCCACTCGCCACCTTGCAGGCTCTTGAGCAGCAGGGACTTGATCTGCTGGTACAGCGGGCTGAATGCCGGCCCGGCGGGCAGCGCGGCGCTGTCAGCGTCAGAAGTGGGCGGCAGGTCGACGGGCATGGTGGCGCGATTGCAGCACAGGCGGATGCCCGGCGTCCATGAGAACTGTGTCTTATATAAGACATAAGAATACCAGAATCCAAGGGTGAACCCGAGGCCTGCGCGGCTACACTTGCGGCCTCGGCTCGCGCGCGTGGCCCCGGCCGCCGACGCACCCGACCCAGGATTCACTTCCCTTCCCTTCGGAGACCCTCACCATGAGCAAGAAGCCCGTCCGCGTGGCTGTCACCGGCGCCGCCGGCCAGATTGGTTATGCCCTGCTGTTCCGCATCGCCTCGGGCGAAATGCTAGGCAAGGACCAGCCCGTGATCCTGCAACTGCTGGAGATCCCCGACGAGAAGGCCCAGAAGGCGCTCAAGGGCGTGATGATGGAGTTGGAAGACTGCGCCTTCCCGCTGCTGGCCGGCATGGAAGCCCACAGCGACCCGATGACCGCCTTCAAGGACACCGACTACGCGCTGCTGGTCGGCTCGCGCCCCCGCGGCCCGGGCATGGAGCGTGCCGAGCTGCTGTCGATCAACGGCGCCATCTTCACCGCCCAGGGCAAGGCACTGAACGCCGTCGCCTCGCGCAATGTCAAGGTGCTGGTGGTCGGCAACCCCGCCAACACCAACGCCTACATCGCGATGAAGGCCGCGCCGGACCTGCCGCGCAAGAACTTCACCGCGATGCTGCGCCTGGACCACAACCGCGCGCTGAGCCAGGTCGCCGCCAAGACCGGCAAGCCGGTCGCCTCGATCAAGCAGCTGGCCGTCTGGGGCAACCACTCGCCCACGATGTACGCCGACTACCGCTTCGCCACCATCGACGGCGCCTCGGTCAAGGACATGATCAACGATCAGGTCTGGAACAAGGACGTGTTCCTGCCGACCGTCGGCAAGCGCGGCGCCGCGATCATCGAAGCGCGCGGCCTGTCGTCGGCCGCCTCGGCCGCCAACGCCGCGATCGACCACATGCGCGACTGGGCCCTGGGCAGCAACGGCGGCTGGGTCACGATGGGCGTGCCCAGCAACGGCGAATACGGCATCCCGAAGGACGTGATGTTCGGCTTCCCGGTCACCACCGAGAACGGCGAGTACAAGATCGTCGAAGGCCTGCCGATCGATGCCTTCTCGCAAGAGTGCATCAACAAGACCCTGGCCGAGTTGCAGGGCGAGCAAGAAGGCGTCAAGCACCTGCTGTGAACGCAGCGCTGAACGCGACATGATCGAAGGCCGGTGGGTTCGCCCCCCGGCCTTTTTTCTTGTCGCCAGGAGCCCCGATGAGCGACTGGAACCCCACCCTCTACCGGCAGTTCGAGGACGAACGCACCCGCCCCGCACGCGAGCTGCTGGCGCGTGTGCCGCTGGCCGCGGCGCGCCGTGTCTACGACCTGGGTTGCGGCCCGGGCAATTCAACCGAGCTGTTGGTCGCCCGCTTCCCCGATGCCAACGTCATCGGCACGGACAACTCGGCGGCAATGTTGGCCGAGGCACGCCAACGCCTGCCGCGGCAAACCTTCGAGCTCGGCGACATCGCCGGCTGGGCCCCCGCCGGCGATGCGCCCGACCTGGTCTACGCCAACGCTTCGCTGCAATGGCTGGGCGACCACGGGGCGCTGATCCCGCGCCTGTTCGCCACCCTGGCCCCGGGCGGGGTGCTGGCGGTGCAGATGCCCGACAACCTGGACGAGCCCTCGCACCGGCTGATGCGCGACGTGGCCAGCCAAGCACCGTGGGTCACGGCGATCGGCGATGCCGGCGCGGTGCGCAGCCGGCTGCTGGAAGCGGGGCAGTACTACGACCTGCTGGCACTCGACGCGGCGCAGGTCGACGTCTGGCATACGGTCTACCGCCACCCGATGGCGTCGGCCCACGCGATCGTGCAGTGGCTGCGCAGCACCGGGCTGCGGCCGTTTCTCGACGCGCTGGATGCACCGCTGCAGCAGAGCTTCGTGGCCGAATACGAGCGCCGCATCGATCAGGCCTACCCGGCCCGTGTCGATGGCCAACGCCTGCTGGCCTTTCCGCGCCTGTTCATCGTGGCGCAGCGAAAATCCTGATTTCCCTGCCCCGAGATGGACCCCGCCATGAGCCGCCCCGACCTCGTCCACCCCCGCGACGCCTTGTTCGATGCGGGCGATCTGCTGCCCGAACTGCCGGTGTGCGACCACTACGCCGGCGTCGAGGCGCGCATGCGCAAGGCGCTGGCGCTGCAGGCCGAGCTGGGCCCGGCGTTCGACGTGACGCTGGACATCGAGGACGGCGCGCCGGTGGGCGGCGAGGTCGAGCATGCTCACCTGATTGCCGAGCTGCTGACCGGCGAGCAGAACCAGTTCGGCCGCGTCGGCGTGCGCCTGCCGCAAACGACCCACGCGGCGTTTGCCGAGACCGCGCGCGTGATCGTCGAGCGCGCCGGTGCGCGGGCCGCCTACCTGATGCTGCCCAAGGTCGACAGCGTGGCCGAGCTGCAGGCCGCCGCCACCGAGATCGACCGCCTCGCCGATCAAGCCGGCCAGGCGCGGCGCATCCCGCTGCATGCGCTGATCGAAACCCACGGCGGGCTGCGTGAGGTGCAGGCGTTGGCGGCGCACCCGCGCATCGAGTCGCTGTCGTTCGGGTTGATGGATTTCGTCTCGGCGCACCGCGGCGCGATCCCGCAGTCGGCGATGAGCGCGCAAGGCCAGTTCGAGCACCCGCTGGTGCTGCGCGCCAAGCTCGAGATCGCCGCCGCCTGCCACGGCCACGCCAAGGTGCCTTCGCACTGCGTGGTGACCGAATTCAAGGACGAGGCCGCGATCCAGGCCGCGGCCGAGCGCGCAGCGCGTCAGCTGGGCTACCTGCGCATGTGGAGCATCCACCCCGACCAGATCCGCCCGATCATCGATGCCTTCGCCCCCAGCGTGGCCGAGGTCGACCAGGCGATCGAGATCATCATGGCCGCGCGGGCCGCGAACTGGGCGCCGATCCGCCATGGCCACCGCGGCCGCGAGCAGTTGCACGACCGCGCCAGCTACCGCTACTTCTGGCAGGTGCTGCAGCGCGCGCACCGCACCTCGTTCGCCGGCGGGCCGCAACTGCCGGCCGAGGTGCGGCTCGAATTCTTCGACGCGTGATTTTGTTGTCGCGCACCCTGCGCCAGAGCCCCTCAGGAAACGTTCGGTCACCCCTGCCCCGGACCAGGGCCCGACAATTCCTGCCGTTGTCCCGACCCTCGGAGTTGTCTTTCATGCCTCGCCTGTTGAACCGCACCCTGACCCTCACGCTGGCCGCCGCCTGGCTGGCTGGCGCCGCCACCGTGGCCCATGCCCAGGCCGCCGCCCCGGCCGCCAAACCCGCGGCACCTGCGGCCAAACCCGCCGCCAAGCCGGCCGCTGCGCCGCTCAAGAAGGCCGCCAAGCCCGTCAAGGCCCCGCCGCCCGAGGTTCCCCTGCCGGCCGCCGACGCCGACCAGCAGAAGGCGGCCGCGATGACCCACATCGGCGCCTACCAGTGCGAGATGAACCAGTCGATCGAACTGGCCACGAACCCGAAGTACGACGGCTACGTCGACGTGTCGTTCAACAAGCAGAAGTACACGATGAAGCCGGTGCTGTCGTCCACCGGCGCGCTGCGCCTGGAAGACGTCAAGGGCCAGACGCTGATGATTCAGATCGCCTACAAGTCGATGCTGATGGACGTGAGGGCCGGCCACCGCCTGGTGGACGAATGCGTGCACGAGAAGCAGGCCGCGGCCAAGAAAGCCGCCGAAGGCCAGGCCAGCCAGGGCCTGATGGGCGGCAGCTAAAGCCCCGCCTCGCCCCAACGCCCCACCAAGCCCGGCCCTGCCGGGCTTTTTCATTGCCGGCGCGCCCACTTGGGGGGCGGCAAGCCCCGCCGGCCCGACCCTCGGGCCGGGTCGGGCGTGGGGGCGGCGAGCTTGCGCCGGCGCCGTCCTGCGGGAGAATCGAAAGTCTTGCCCCACCCCCGGCCGGCGCCCCGCTGCGCCCTGCCCCGGGCGGGTCTTGGCAAGTCTTATATAAGATATAAAATAGCGTAGAAACCCTCGCCCCGTTCTTCAGGAGAGCCCCCGCCATGCTGCAAGCCTATCGCCAACATGTCGCCGAACGCGCCGCCCTCGGCATCCCGCCGCTGCCGCTCGACGCCAAGCAGACCGCCGACGTCATCGAGCTGATCAAGAACCCGCCGGCCGGCGAAGAAGCTTTCCTGCTGGACCTGCTGACCCACCGCGTGCCGCCGGGTGTGGACGACGCCGCCAAGGTCAAGGCCAGCTTCCTGGCCGCCGTCGCGCACGGCGACATCAAGGTCGGCCTGGTCAGCAAGGCCAAGGCCACTGAGCTGCTGGGCACGATGGTCGGCGGCTACAACGTCCACCCGCTGATCGAGCTGCTCGACGACGCCGAAGTGGCCGGTGTCGCCGCCACCGCGCTGAAGAAGACGCTGTTGATGTTCGACTTCTTCAACGACGTGGCCGAGAAGGCCAAGGCCGGCAACGCCAAGGCGAAGGAAGTCATCCAGAGCTGGGCCGACGCCGAGTGGTTCACCTCGCGCCACGAGGTCGACAAGAAGATCACCGTCACGGTGTTCAAGGTGCCCGGCGAAACCAACACCGACGACCTGTCGCCCGCGCCCGATGCCTGGAGCCGCCCGGACATCCCCCTGCACTACCTGGCGATGCTGAAGAACACCCGCGAAGGCGCGGCCTTCAAGCCCGAAGAAGACGGCAAGCGCGGCCCGATGCAATTCATCGAAGAGCTGAAGAAGAAGGGCCATGTGGTCGCCTACGTGGGCGACGTGGTCGGCACCGGCTCGTCGCGCAAGAGCGCCACCAACTCGGTCATCTGGGCCACCGGGCAAGACATCCCGTTCGTGCCGAACAAGCGCTTCGGCGGCGTCACGCTGGGCGGCAAGATCGCGCCGATCTTCTTCAACACGCAAGAAGACTCGGGCAGCCTGCCGATCGAGGTCGATGTGTCGAAGCTCGAGATGGGCGACGTGATCGACATCCTGCCGTACGAAGGCAAGATCGTGAAGAACGGCGAGACGGTCGCCGAGTTCTCGCTCAAGAGCGACGTGCTGTTCGACGAAGTGCGTGCCGGCGGCCGCATCAACCTGATCATCGGCCGCTCGCTGACGACCAAGGCGCGCGAGTTCCTGGGCCTGCCCGCCTCCACGATCTTCCGCCTGCCGAAGCCGCCGGTGGACACCGGCAAGGGCTACACGCTGGCGCAGAAGATGGTCGGCCGCGCCTGTGGCCTGCCGGTCGTCAACGGCCAGCAGAAGGGCATTCGCCCGGGCACCTACTGCGAGCCGAAGATGACGACCGTGGGCTCGCAGGACACCACCGGCCCGATGACGCGCGACGAGCTGAAGGACCTGGCCTGCCTGGGCTTCAGCGCCGACCTGGTGATGCAGAGCTTCTGCCACACGGCGGCCTACCCGAAGCCGGTCGACGTGAAGACGCACCGCGAGCTACCCACCTTCATCAGCAACCGCGGCGGCGTCGCGCTGCGCCCGGGCGACGGCATCATCCACAGCTGGCTCAACCGCCTGCTGCTGCCCGACACCGTGGGCACCGGCGGCGACTCGCACACCCGCTTCCCGAT